>CP024013.1 GCA_002688505.1 Candidatus Stammera capleta | reverse complement strand
TTTTATTCATATAAATAATTTATTGTATCATACATAAAAGATCCACTTAGTAATTTAAGTGTTAAAATATTTATATTATTTATTATTAATTTTTTTGATATAAATATTTTTTTACTATAAAAATTACCACTATTTAAAGCACCTCTATATATTGATTTATCATTTTCATATGAAAGTACATTTAATAAAATATTATTTAAATATATTTCTAATTTAGGTTTATTAATATTTTTTTCTAAAATATTAGAACTAACTCCTGATATACCTATATTTAGTATTCTATTTTTATTATCTATTTTATCGTAAAAATATATATTTCATTTACCTCTTTTAGTTTGAGCATAATATCAATTTTTTTTAATATTATTTTTTTTATAAATATAAAAATTTATATTTGAAGGTACTAATGTATGTCAAATATAATTTCTATTTTTACTACTATATTTAAATTTATCTGATTTACGATTTGTTTCTCCAATATTTCAAATTAATTTTTTATTTAGTAAATTTTCATTTATATCTAATATTCCTAAATTCAAATTATATTTAATATTTATTTTTTTTTTAAATAAAAAATTACAGTCATATCCATTTATAGGATATATATATAAATTATAAATATTAGGTCTAATATTTTTTATTATAAAAGTTCCATCATTTAATGAATTTGTATTGTATAAATAACCTAAAGTTTGAAAATCGAATTCTTCATTAATAGAAGAACATAAAACAATTTTATATAAATTTTTTACATTTTTTAATTTACCTTTTAATGTAGATCTTATAATTGGATAATTTTTATCATTTATTCAATTAAAAGGTCAATTATTTTTTTCGATATTAAAAAACATATTTGCATCTGAAATTAAATTAATATCTTTACCTTTATTAAAATAAATTAATCAAGGACCGTACATTTTAGATCATTTATATTTAGGTATAATTAATTCTTTAGTACCAAAATGAGTACTATTTAAGTAATTTAAAATTAAAGAATCTTGATGTACTAATAAATCTTGTTTTAAAGGACCTCCTGAAAAATATTCATTACTAAAATTCATAATTCAAGCACCATATTTATTACCATAAATACCATAAAAATTAGTATCTCTTATATAACCAGCTAAGTCATATTTAGAATAATAAGTTCCATCTTTTAATTGTCATGTTTCATCTTGAACTAATATTTGTTTATTTAAAAAATTATAAAGATATGATTTATGTATTAATAAACCATTATATAACATATTCATTATTTCATAATCAAAGCGATATACAGTTCTTATTTCACTAAATTTATATGAAATATTTATATTTAAATTATTAATAACTACATAATTATATATTCCAAATAAATTATTTTTAAAAATATAGTGATATTGTATCTCACATTTATCATATAAAAACATATTATACATTACATGTATAATATTATTTGAATATTTTAATACAAATAAATTTTTAGGTTTAAATATAAATTTACCGCCATTTCAATCTAAATAAAATGTTTTTTTACCATTTAAATTATTTATTAAGTTTACATTATCTACTAAAATTTTAATAACATATGAATTATATATATAAACTTTAAAAAATTTATTTTTAATAATTAAATTTAAACCATTAATTTCTAATTTAATATCTTGTTTATTCATAATAATAACATAAATATATAAAATTATAATTTAACCTATATATATAGGTTAAATTATAATTAAAAAACTATTGATAATTAGGACAAATATTACCTGTAGAATTTTCATTCATTGAACCTGTCTTAGTTAAATATTCTTCTTCTATTACAGATCCTTTCTTAATACTTACATTATTAAATGTAACTTGTATATTATTATCTTTAAGACCTTTAAAAATAAATTTACCAGGAGTTAATATTTTTACATTATCAAAATGTATATTTTTAAATTGAGGAATTTTATTTCCTTTATTAATTTTTTGATAGAACATATCCAATAAAATTGGGTATTGTACATTTTTTATACAAACATTTTTATATGTAATATTACTAACTAAACCACCATTTGCTTTACTACTTTTTATATGTAATCCATTAGTAGTACCATCCATTGTTAAATTATCTACAATTACATCTGTTACTGATCCTGAAGTTTCACTACCTATAGACATTCCATGACCTTTACCAAAAAAGTTATTTAATATAGATACATGAGATGTAGGACCATTACCAGCTTTAATAGCTATATTATCATCTCCAGTACTTATATATGAATGAGCTATAGTAATATTAGTTGAAGATCCAGGATCTATTCCATCAGTATTACGAGCATCAGCAGGAGTATTAATTTTTACATTTCATGCAGTAAAACCATTAACATTACCCATAGCTACATGAAAATTAGGTGAATTTTTTAAAGAAATTTTATAAATAGTAAAATTCTTTGAATTTCTAATTTCTATTAATCTAGGTACATTTTGTGATTTATTTAATTTTTGAGCTTCACTAGATAAATTTCACCAAGTTTTTTTAGTTCCTTTTATAATAGAATTACCTTGTCCATCTATAGTACCTTCACCATATATACCACTATTTTCAGTATTTTTAACATTTATAAAAGGTTTACATCCATTTCCATTATTATCTATAGTACCACATTTTTTATTACCTGTATCATACAATAAAGGATCAGGTATAGCTGATAAAACAACACCTTTACTAATTAATAATCCACCGTGTGATGGAATATTTAATGGCCCTGAATAAAAATGAAAATTTTTATTATTAGATAAATCTAATTTTACAACTTTTTTAAAAGATGCACAATAATCTAATTGATTTTGTATAGTTGTAGTCAAATTCTTATTATTAGCTTTTAAAGTTACACAACTTTCAGGTATAGAAGGTTCTTTTACATTTCTTGTATCTCCTGAAGCAAAAGATGTATTTAAACCTAAAACTAAACTTAATATACAAAATAAATTTGTTATATATAAACGAACATTTTTTATCATAAAACACCTATAAATTAACTTTTATGTTAACTAAAATTTTAGATTAAAAATAATTTTAAAAATATATTTAAAATCTTAAAAAAATTATACAAAAATTAAATACAATTTAAATTAAATTTATTAATTTAAATTCAATAATTTAATAATAAATAAATTATAGATATGTACAAATAAATACTATATCAAAATGAATAAACTATTGACTAATTAATAAATAATTACAATCTCCCTAACATATTAGCCTTTTATTTATTTATTATATTTAATAAAAATATTGTTTTAAACATGTATAATATACATGTATATAATAATACACATATATATAATAACATATATATATAATAAAACAAAAGAAATTTTTTCTAATAAAAAAAAAAAAATAAAAAACTAAAATTAATATGAAGGAATATGAGAATTACTATAATTTATTTTTAAACCACAATTAAGTACTTCAATATTTATTTGCGAATAAAGGAAACAAACAATTTTCAATTGTTTCAAAAATTCTCTTTTGAAATTATGAAGACCTTTAATAGAATTACAATAATTAGAACCAAATTGTAATTTTAATTTCTCTCAAGAAATTAAAACACTATCTCCTTTTTTAACCATTCTTGATCTTCAAGTTAATCATATATATATATCTATAGCCAATGGGGATCTAAGTACACGTATAACTCTAAGATCAATAGGAAGAGAAGTAGAATTAATTTTACTAAAGAATTTTTTTGATAAAATAATTTTATTATTTCAATCTATTCTTTTTTTTTGATTATTTCAAATAATACCATTATCTACTATTGTTAAATTTATAAATTTATGTGAATTTTTTCTATTGTCACTAAGAGATATAGTAGAATGAAATAATCTTGTAACTTGTTTTTTTATTCTAGCTATAGATCCATTAACTCCGCCTGTAGGTATGATTCCTAATTTTTTAATAAATTCATTTTGATTTTTTCCTAAATATATAATATTTGATTTTTTAAACTTTACTTCTGTACATAATCAAATCATTAATATTCTAGGCACAACACCATATGGTAAACCATATTCAGGATCTGAAATAATTTTTAAAGATGTTTTTCCATTACTTCTTTTAAAATAACTTTTTTCTATTTTAGAATGAGGTATTGAAGCGCAAGCTAAAATACTAGTAATATATCCTATAGAATTACTTTCTAAAGCACTCATAGAATCAATATTTTTTTTAGCATTTATTTTTTTTTTTAAAAATTTGATATTCAATTTATTTAATGTCATAATATATATAATTTAAATAATTAAAATGATTTTAAATTTTATTAATTATATAATATTAAATTAAATAAATATTAAAAGTTTTAATGTTTAAAAAAATTTAACTTAATTTTTATTAAAATAATTTAAATATGAAATTAGTTTTATATATATTAGAACAAATAATTATTAATTTTATAAATAATATTATGTTATCATCTATATTAAATATAGAAATATCAAATTTAATATTATTTAATGGAATAAGTATGTTAATATATTTAATATTAAATAATAATAATATATTGCCTATATATTTAGAAAAAAATATATTATTTATACCAATAATATTAATGTTATATAATTTTAATTATAAATATAATTTTATATTTAGTGGATTTATGTTTTTAGGTATAGCATTTTATTTATTTAGTATATATTTAAATAATATAAATTTAATTAAAATTAATTTAATTTTTCCTAAATCAATTATTATTACAAATATTATTTTAATAATATTTGAATTTTTTAAAATTCTATATAAAATATTTTTTTTAAATATTAAAAATAATAATAATTTATTAAATATTATTATTATACTAACAACTTTAATTTTAATAATATTTAAATATTTATTTAAAAATATAAAAATAGAAATATTTACTATTTTTAGTATTTTAATAAATTATATAATATCTAAATCTTTTAAAATTAATATATTTGATAATAAAAGATTACAAATATTTAAATTACCTTTTATATATAAGTATAATTTTAATATAAAATCTATAATATTTATTTTTCCAATTATAATTATATTATTAATAGAACATATTTCATATATAACAATATTAAATTTAAATAAAAATAATTATATTAAATTTATTGAACAATTAAAAAAATCATTTTTTTCTAATAGCATTATAATTATTATTTCATCATTATTTGGATCAATTCCTAATACACTTAGTGAAAATAATATTAATAATAAAATATTATATAATAATAAAACAATTAAAATAACACAAATATTTTTATCTATATTATTTATAATTCTATCTTTTATTAACAGAATTTTTTATATAAAATATATTATACCAATTTCTTTTATATATGGAATATATTTATATATATATATAAATATATTATTATCATGTTTTAATATATTAATTAAAAATATAAACATAAAAGATATATTAATTATAATTATTTCATTAATAGTATATATTTTAAATTTTAATAATATTTATAAAATATCTTTATCTTTATTTTGTTCAATAATATTTAATATTATATTTATATATTTATTTAAAGAAAAAAAATTTTATTCATATAAATAATTTATTGTATCATACATAAAAGATCCACTTAGTAATTTAAGTGTTAAAATATTTATATTNNTTTTTTTTTCAATAATTTTTTTTTTTTGAGAAGGAATAGAAAATATTAAAATATTTAATAATTTTTTATTTTTTAATAGAGATTTAAATAAATTTCAGTCTAATTTAATTTTATTTTTTTTATTTTTATTAATGAAAATGTTTTTATATTTTTTTAATAAAAAATATGATAAAAATAAACTAATGCTATACATAAAAAATGTAAATATAAAACCAAATAAAGGTATATTTTGTGCTATAAATAAACTACCTATAATATTACCTACAGTCTGTGAAATTTGTATTAAAGAAAGCAACATTTTAAATGTTTTGTCTATAGAACTTTTTTTAAATAAAATTTTAGTAATTTTATTAAAATTAGTTTTATTTAATGTTCTAATAAATGAGAAACTTATTTGTAATATAAATATTATTATTAAAAATATTTTTATTCTTGGTTTTATTAAAAATAATAAGAACATTAAAAATGATATTATTAAAGAAAATAAATTATTTATATAATATTGATATAAAGGATTAATTTTGTCTGCTATTGAAATAAATGTAAATATTGATATTACCATAGGAAAATAATTTGCAAAATTTATTAAACTAATAGAATATAAATTATTATTTGTATAATTAAATACTAATCAAACTAAAATTGTATTTTGTACACATTCTATTGAAGCTACTATTATATTAGTAATATAGTAATTAATATTTTTATTTTTTATTAATTTGTTAATCATAGTTTTAATATATTATATTTTTAATTTATGTAATATTAATATAAAAATTAATTATATTAAATTTTTATTTAAAATAATTTTATAAAAATTTTTATTTTTAGTTATAATATGTAGATTATGAAAATATAAAATTTTATTTTTTAATAATAAAATATTAAATAATAAATTAAATAAATTAAATAATTTTAATAAATTATAAATAAATAAAATAAAAATGTTATTAAGAAAAAGTAAAATTAATAAAATACATAGAAGATATACCCCTAAGATTATATGTAATATTCCTAGAGGTATAACAACTAAATTAATTGATAAAATTAGTAAACATAATTGACACTATAATTATGATCTTATTAAATTACGTAGAAAATTAAATATGCGTATTCATGTAAGATCAGAATTATGTGAATCTCTTACAGTTTTATCTAGTACATTACTTATATATTGTAATTACACTTTATATAGTAATTATATATTTGAGATAAAAGCTCCATTTGAGATTATATCACATTCAATGAATATGTTACATATTTATAGTAACGGAAGAAAATCTTATGATCCTCCTTTAAATGCATTACATGTATTAGAAAAATTAAAATATATAATAGTATTAAGAGGTAAAAATCCTGATACAGGTCATAATAAACCTTTACGTATTTGATTAACTAAAAAATTTTTTACTTCAAGAAATATTACTGTTGGTGAGTTAAGGTTTTATTTAAATAAATATGAAAAATGAGTATTAAATAATAATTTTACTTCTAATTTGTTATATTTTAATAATAAACATTTACTTAAAATGAGAGTTATAGGTATTGATTTATTAAGAAAAAAATCTTTAAGATGTTTATTGATTAAAGAAAGAAAATTGATTTTAGGAAATAAACTTATAGATAAAATAAAATTAAATATTAAGTTATATGGTAATTGTAAAAATTTAAATAAATATTCAAAAAATATTTTTAGATCTTTTAATAAAAATATTAGTTATAATAAAAATTTTAATTCTAGTAAGATTGTTTCTTCTTTAATTAATAATAATAATAATAAAGCTAAATCAAAATTTTGGTATTGTAAATTTATTAATTGAAGTTTAACCCAAATGCCTTATAAAATAATTTTTTTAGAGAAAAAGTTTAAAAAAGAGAATCCTGAATTAATTAAGAATTCTGAAATGTATTATAAGAATTTATTAAAGAGAGGTAAAAAAATTTTATTATTTTAATAATTATTAAAAGTAATTTTAAATTTTTGAGGTATTCTTTTTTTTAATTAAAATTATGTTATAATATTATATGTAAATATTTATATTTTAGTAAAAATTTTTTGTTTTTTATTTACTATCTTATAATTTTAATATATTTTTCATTTAAAAATTTTAAGAAATTAATTAATTTTTAAATATATATTAAAAATTAATTAATTTCGAATTTTATTTCTGAACTAAAGTATTTAAATATAAATAATAATGTTTGTAATAAAATTTTTAATAAAAATAAAATTTATAAAATTTATAAATAATTAAATAAAAAATATATAATTTGAAATAAAAATAAAATTCCAGAACCAAATATATAAACTAATGATAAAGAAAAATTTTTTATAAAATAAACAGATAATAAAGAAAATAAAATTTTAGAAAGACTTGATATAGAATTACGTATAATTGTATATTTTCCTAAATTAAAATATGAAGAAAATTTATTTATTTCTATTTGCATACAAATTATATGACCTGCTAAAAAACCAAAACATATTGAATTAATAATTAGAAGTAAAAAAAAATTTTTACTAAATATTAAAATTGATAATAATATAGAGCATATTATAAAAGTATAATTTTTAATTAAATTAAAAATATAACTACTATATAATAAAAATCCAACAATAGAAGAAAAAAAAGTACAAAAAAAATTTAATATAGAATAAGAATAATTAGATTTTAAATTAATTATTTTAGTTAAAAAAGGTAATGTAACAATTAGATATTGAAATAAACCACTAGAAGGAATAGAAAATATTAAAATATTTAATAATTTTTTATTTTTTAATAGAGATTTAAATAAATTTCAGTCTAATTTTTTCTTTTTTGATTATATATTATAATGTAACATATAATATAAATATATATATATATATTTATATTATATGTTACATTATAATATATAAAATTATAATATTATTTTAAGATTTATTGTTTTTATTTAATTTATTTTTTAAAATAAATAATATTAAATACAAAAATTAATTTTATTAAATAATAAAAAGAAAGAAATATTATTAATAAATAAAATTTTAAACTTATATAAAATATATAAAATGTGAATTATTTAAATATATATAATTAAATTTAAAAAACTTAAGTTATTTATTATATTTAAATAATTCACTAATTAAATAAAATTTAAAATATAATTTAAAAAACTTTAAATTATATAAAATTAATTATATATTAATTTTATAAAGGAACTACATTTGTAGCAGAAGGACCTTTAGCTCCATTAGTAATTTCAAATTCAACAGATTGACCTTCAGTTAAAGTTTTAAATCCACTACTTTGAATAGCTGAAAAATGAACAAAAACATCTTTATCACCATTAACTGGTGTAATAAATCCAAAACCTTTAGATTCATTAAACCATTTAACATTACCTTTTACTCTTGTAGACATCAAAATTACCTTTAAAATAAAATATAATATATAAATAGATTATCATATATAAAATTTAAATCAAATATTTTTTAAAAATATTTAAAAATTAATAATTTAAAAATATATGACACATAGCAACTGCTATAGAATCTGTTATATTTAAATCTATATCTTTATTAATATTAAAAAAATCTTTGAAAAATAAATTAATATATTTTTTATTTATATTAGTTCTTTTAAAAATAGAATTTTTTATTTTATTAATATTATATTCATAAATAGGAATAAAATTTCTGACAGCAGCTAAAGTTATAACTGCATTAACCTGATTTAATTTAAAACTAGAATTTAAATTATTAAATAAAAAAGTTTTTTCAATAGCTAACACAAAAGGTTTAAATATAAATAATATATTTAATATAGATCTATAAATTTTATTTAATCTTAAAGAAAAAATTTTCGAATTACTTTTAATACAACCACTAGAAATAAAAAATATCTTTCTATTTAATTTATTTAAATTGTTAAATTCTAAAATACTATATCCTGTACAATAAGTACCAGGATCTATACCAATTATTCTTATTTTCATAAAATATTATTAATCTGGAGCATTAGTAACAAAACATTTACCAGATGTAGATTTAGGAAAAGCAATTACTTCCCTAATATTATTTCTTTTAGTTAGTAACATAATAATACGATCTAATCCAAGTGCAATTCCAATATGTGGTGGAGTTCCATATTTTAAAGAATTTAAAAAAAATCCATAATCTTTATAAATAATATTTTTATTAATTTT
This sequence comes from Candidatus Stammera capleta, assembly GCA_002688505.1. Taxonomy (GTDB): domain Bacteria; phylum Pseudomonadota; class Gammaproteobacteria; order Enterobacterales; family Enterobacteriaceae; genus Stammera; species Stammera capleta. Next base: position 261,362 of record CP024013.1, on the reverse strand, counting down.
TAATATATTAAAAATTTCTTTTTGTATAATATAATTATTAATTCTTTCAGAACCACTGCCTATTTCAAATCCATTAATTACTAAATCATATGAATTTGCTAATAATTTAGTATAATCATTACAAATTTTTAACTCTTTTATATCTAATATTTTAGGTTTAGTAAAAAGATGATGAAAAGAATTAATTTTATTATGTTTATCATAATAAAACATAGGAAAATCTTTAATTCATATAGGAATAAATTTATTTTTATTAAATAATTTAAAATAATCACAAAAAAAATTTCTTATTTTTAATAAATAAGAATATACCAATAATTTACCTATAAATATAAAATATACACAATTAATAGGAGATTTTAAAAAAAATAATAATTTTTGAGTTAAATTATCATCTAACTTTCAATAATTATAAGATCACTTATAAATAAATTTATTATTTTCAAAATTATAAACTTTTAAAAATATAATATTATATATATTTTTATTAGATAAAAATAAAATAAAATCATTTAAATCAAATTTTAAATCTTTATTAATTAATAAAATTGATAATATTGTATAATTAGAATTTTTAAATAAAATTTTATTATTAACTAAAAAATTATATATATTTTTTTCAAATTTTATAGGATTTCTTAAATCAGGTTTATCAGTAGAATAATTAACTAAACATTTACTATATTTAATAACTTTAATTTCTTTACATAAATTAATACCTAAAATATTAAATCAAATTTTATTAATTAACTTATCTATTAAATTTTTAATAAAATTAAAATTAACAAAAGATAATTCTAAATCTAATTGAGTAAATTCAGGTTGCCTATCAGATCTTAAATCTTCATCTCTAAAACATTTTACTATTTGATAATATTTATCTATACCACCAATCATTAATAATTGTTTAAAAATTTGAGGAGATTGAGGTAAAGAATAATTTTTTCCAATACCTAATCTACTAGGTACTAAAAAATCTCTAGAACCTTCAAAAAATGATTTATTTAAAAAAGGAGTTTCTATATTTAAAAAATTTCTTTTTTCAAAATAATTATATATAATATTTTTAACTTTTGATCTTATCTTAAATATTTTAAAAACTTTTTTGTTTCTAAAATCTAAATAACGATATTTAAATTTTATCTTTTCAGAATTTTTAATAAATATATCTAATGGTAATAATTTAGAATAATTAAAAACAATTAATTTATTAACTAAAATCTCAATTTTATTATTATTTTTTTTTTTTACTATACCATTAACTTTTATACACGATTGATGAGTTAAACTTTTAGATAAATTTCATAATTTTATATTTTCACTTAAAATTATTAATTGTAAATTACCACTACAATCCTTAAGATCTATAAAAATTATACTTTTTAATAAACGTATATCTTGTACTCAACCACATAATTTAACATTTTTATTAATATCTTTATAAGATAGTGAATTACAATAATGTGTACGCATAATATTTTTTCATTATAATTATTAAAATTTTAATAATAAAAATTAATTATTATATTATAATATATATTATAAAATTATTTTAAATTTTTTTAAAATGAATATTAAAAAATATATAAAAATAAAAATAAAAAAAATACTTAAAACAATAAATATAAAAAAAAAATATAATTATAAAATATGTAACAATACTAAATTTAGTGACTATCAAATTAACGGTATGATAGAAATATCTAAAAAAGAAAAAATTAAAATAAATTTTTTATTTAAAATTATAAAAAAAAAATTAATAAAAAAAAAAATATTTAATAAAATAAAAATAATTAATCCAGGATTTATAAATATATTTATTAATAAAAAATATATAGAAAATATAATAAATAAAATATCTAAAAAAAAAAATTTTAATATTAAATCAAAAAAAAAAAAAAAAATATTAATTGACTATTCATCACCTAATATAGCAAAACAAATGCATATAGGAAATTTAAGATCAACAATATTAGGCGACTTTTATTCTAATATATTAAAATTATTAGGTAATAAAATAATAAAAATAAATCATATAGGAGATTGAGGAACTCAATTCGGAATTATAATAACATGAATACAAAAATTTAAATTAGAAAATAAAATAAATAATTTAAAAATAATAGAAAAAATATATAAATTAGCATATAAAAAATATAAAAATAATAATAAATTTAAAAGAAGAAAAAATTATTTAAGAATTAAAGGTCATAGACAACAATTAACTATATTAAAGATTAAATCAATAAAAAAAAAAAAAAAAAAAAAAAAAAAAAAAAAAAAAAAAAAAAAAAAAAAAAAAAAAAAAAAAAAAAAAAAAAAAAAAATATAATTAAAATATGAAAAAAAATAGTTAAAATAACAATTAATGAAAATCAAAAAATATATAATTATCTAAATATAAATTTAAAAATAAAAAACAATATGGGAGAAAGTTTTTATAATAATATGCTTTCTAAAATAACTAAAGATTTAATAAAGAAAAAAATAGCTATTAAAAATAAAAAATCAATAATAATATTATTAAAAAATAAATTTCCTTTAATAATTCAAAAAAAAGATAAAGCTTTTTTATATAGTACTACAGATATAGCTTCAATAAAATATAGATATAAAAAATTTAAAATAAATAAAATAATATATTTTACTGATTTTAGACAAAAACAATATTTTAAAACAATTTTTAATATATGTAAAAATGCTAAATACATACCTAAAAATTTTTATATTAAAAACTATTATTTCGGTTTAATATTAAATAAAAAAGGAAAACCAATAAAAACTAGAAAAGGAAATAATTTAACAATTAAAAATCTAATAGAATTAATAAAACAAAAATCTAAAAAACTAATAAAAAATAAAAAATATAATAAACAAAAAATAAATAGAATTGCTAAAAAACTTACTATATCAGCAATTAAATATATGGATTTATCAAAAAATAGAAAAACTAATTATATTTTTGATATAAATAAAACATTATGTTTAAATTCTAATACAGGACCATATATACAATATTCATATACAAGAATAATATCAATACTAAGAAAAAATAATACTAATACAACAAAATCAATAAAAAATAATAAATTTTATATTTTATCAAAATTAGAATATGAAATATCAAAAAAAATTTTAGATTTCGAAAATATAATTTTTTATACAACTAAAAAATGTAAACCAAATATAATTTGTTTATATTTATATAAAATTAGTTCATTATTCTCTAATTATTACGAAAAAGAAAATATATCTAATATAAAAAATAAAAAAATAAAAAATAGTAAACTAAAATTAATAGCTATAATAGCTAAAACTTTAAGAATAGGTTTATCAATATTAGGAATACCAATACTTTATAATATATAAATTTATTTTAATAATTTTTGACCTATTGTAAACCTATAATTATTATGAATTCCTTTAAATGTACAAACATTAAAATAATATTTTTTAAAATAATAAATAATTTTATATAAATTTAATAAAGAATGTTCTAAAATTAATCAACCTTTATTCTTTAAATAAATAAAAGAAGATATAATTATATATATAATATCTTCAAAACCTTTTTTATTAGAAACTAATGAATATTTACATTCAAAACGTAAATCATTATTATTAATACATACATCCTTTTTTCAAATATAAGGAGGATTAGAAACTATTAAATTAAAAAAATTTAATTTATTATAAATATTTAAAAATCAATTACTCTTTAATAAATAAACATTAAATAAATTTAATTTTAAACAATTTAATCTAATTAAATTTATTGATAAAATTTTATTATCTAATGCTCAAACATTAGTATCAGGACAATTTTTAGCAATTGAACAAGCTATAACTCCAGAACCACTACCTAAATCTAATATATTTAAAAAATTTTTTTTTTTTATTAATTTAATAATAAAATCTACCATATATTCAGTACCTAATCTTGGTATAAAAATATCTGGATAAATTATATATGAAATATTTAAAAAATAATATCCATTTAATATATAAGCTACTGGTTCACCTCTTAATCTTCTTATTAAAAATATATTTAAATATTCAATAAATTTAAAATCTAAATTTTTATTAATATTAATTTCTATCCAAATACGATTTTTTTTTAATAAAAATTCTAAAAAAATATAACAATCATCATATATATATAAATTAGTTTTACTATATAAATTAACTTTTTTAAATCAATCTTTAATTTTCATAAAAAATTAATTACTATTAAATTTATTTAATAAAGGTTTTAATAATAAATCTAAATCACCATTTAATATCTTATCTAAAGAATATATATTTAAATTAATTCTATGATCTGTAATTCTATTTTGAACAAAATTATAAGTTCTATTTCTATCATTTCTAAACCCAGTACCTAATAAATTTTTCCTTTTTTTATTATTATCTTTATTTCTTTTACTAATCTCTAAATTATAAATACGAGATTTTAATACTTCTAAAGCTTTAGATTTATTTTTATGTTGTGATCTTTCTTGTTGACATTCAACAATTATACCAGTAGGAATATGAGTTATTCTAACCGCAGAATCAGTCGTATTTACATGTTGACCACCAGCTCCTGAAGATTTAAAAGTATCAATTTTAATATCTTCATTATTAATAATAGGTAACTTTATATTAGGTAATACTGGAGTAACTGCTACTATACAAGTAGAAGTATGTATTCTACCTTTAGACTCTGTTTTAGGTACTCTTTGTACTCTATGACCACCAGATTCAAATTTTAAATTTTTATAAACACATTTACCTATAATTTTACATATTATATATTTATATCCTTTACAATTACTATTATTAAAATTTATTAATTCTACTTTTCATTTCATTTTTTCACAATATTTAACATACATTTTAAATAAATCTGAAACAAATATAGAAGCCTCATTACCACCAGTACCTGCATGAATTTCTAAATATATATTTAAATTATCATTTTTATTTTTTTTATTAAATAAAAAAAAACAATTTAATTTATTTTCTAATTTTTTTAAAATATTTTTTAATTTAAATTTTTCTTCTTTAACTAAAAGATATAATTCTTTATCATTATTTAATTCTTTTAATGAATTTAATTCATTATCAAATTTAATATATTTATTAAAAATATTATTAATTTTTAAACAATTAAAGTATTCTTTATATAAAATATAATTAAAATTATTACTATTAATATCTTTACTATTATTAATTTTTTCCTTTAAATATAATAATCTTTTATTTAATTTATTAAACTTTAATTTTAAATTTCTCTTCATAATAAAAAATATAATTATAAATTTATAAAAATTATATATACAAAATATTAAATTATAAAAAATACATACTAAAAAATATAATATAAATATATATATTATATATGATATAATTTTAAAAAAATTTTTTATTTTAAATTTAAATATGAATATTAAATTAATAATTGGATTAGGTAATAAAAATAAAAAATTATTTTATACAAGACATAATGTTGGTATATGATTTATTAAAAAATTTTTAAAATTAAAAAAAATTACTTTAAATAAAATATATAAAAAAAAAATAAAAAAAAAAAAGATATTTCTATATACTCCTAATTCATATATAAATAATTGTGGAAAATCAATACTTAAAATAAAAAAAAAATTAAATATAAAAAATAAAAATATATTAATTGTATATGATGACATTAATATATATCCTGGAAATTGTAAAATACAAAAAAACATCAAAAAAACAAGTACACATAATGGTATAAAAAATATTTTAAAATACATTAAAAAAAATAATTTTTATAAATTAAGAATAGGTATAGGTAAACCTAAAAATAATAATTTAATTAATTTTGTAATATCTAAACCAAATAATTTAGAAAAATTATTAATTAATAAATTAATAAAAAAATGTATAATTTATATAAAAAAATTAATTAAAAATAACAACTTAAATAAAATACAAAATTTAATAAATAAAAAAAATATAAATATTTAAAATGTTTAAAAAAATAAATAAAATATATAATATAGTAAAATATTTTAAAAACAAAACTAGAAATATAATAAATAATCTAAATATAAAAGTATATATATCAGGAAGAATTATATCCAAAAGAATAATGAAAAATAATATTTTTTTTAATATACAAGATATAGAATCAAATATACAAATATTAGCTATTAAGAATTATTTAAATAAAAAATATATAAAAAGAATAAATAATTCTAATATAGGAGATATTGTATATATTAATGGAATGTTATTTAAAACTAAAACTAATGAATTAACAATAAAATGTATATATTTTAAAATATTAGTTAAAATATATAAACATTTACCAGATAAATATTATAAATTAAAAAAAAAAGAAAAAAAATTTAGAAAAAGATACTTAGATCTAATTATAAATAATAAAACTAAAAATAAATTCTTATTAAGAACAAAAATAATATATATTATAAGAAAATACTTAAATAATAATGATTATTTAGAAGTTGAAACACCTATGTTACATACTATACCAGGTGGTGCTATATCAAAACCATTTAAAACATATCATAATAAATTAAATATTAAAATGTATTTACGTATAGCACCTGAATTATATTTAAAAAAATTAATAATAGCAGGTTTTACAAAAATATTTGAATTAAATAGAAATTTTCGTAATGAAGGTGTATCAAGAATACATAATCCAGAATTTTCTATGATAGAAATATATAAAGCATATTCAAACTATAAAAATATAATGAACTTAACAAAAAATATTATTATATATATAAAAAATAATATTTTTAAAAAAAAAAAATATTTTAATTTAAATAATAAAAAAATATTTTTAAATGAAAAATTTAGAATTATACCTATAAAAAAAGCAATATATAAATATTCTAAATATTTTAATAATATTAAAGAACTAAATAATAAAAAAATTATTAAAAAAGTAGCTAAAAAACTTAATATAAATACAAAAATTAAAATATCTAAAATAATAGAAAAAATATTTAAACTAACAACAGAAAAAAAATTAATTCAACCTACATTTATAACTAAATATCCTATAGATATATCTCCTTTATCTCTAAATAACAAAAAAAATAAAAAAGTAGCAGATAGATTTGAACTATTTATAGGAGGAATTGAAATAGCTAATGGATTTTCAGAATTAAATAACTATAAAGAACAAAAAAAAAGATTTAAACAACAAAAATTAATAAATAAAAATTATAAATATGATAAAGAATATATAGAAGCACTAAAATATGGATTACCACCTACAGCTGGTGTAGGAATAGGAATAGATAGATTAATAATGATATTTACAAAAAGTTCATCTATTAAAGATATAATATTATTTCCTATACTAAAAAAAAAAATAAATTTTAAAAAATTATAAAATAATATTATATTTATTAATTAATTTAAATATAAAATTTTTTCTAAAAAAAATATTTAAATAAATTTTATTATTTTTATTTATAAAGAAATATAATCTAAAACTTTTAGTATAATAACTATTTAAAATATTAATATTATTACTAAATAAAATACTTAAATCATATAATTCATTTTTAAAAGATAAAATATTATATTTACTAAATTTTATTATAAAAGATTTTCCTATAACTTTATCTTCAATACAAGAATTTTTATTAGATAAAATTGGAACAAATAAAATATTTTTAATTTTATAAAATAATTTTTCTAAAATAATATATATATTTAAATATCTAAAATATTTAAAAGTAACTAATGAAATATCATTTAATAAATTAATATTATAATCAATACTAAATGTTTTTATTTCTAAATTAATTAAGGATATATCACAAATATTTTTTTTATTTATATTTAAATTTATATAACTCTCAATTAAATTACCTATAAAACCTTTATTAAATCTATTAATATTATTAATATTATATCCAATATAATTAATTAAATCATAAACATAAAAACCATAAATATTATCCAAAAATTTTAATATCTTATTTTCTAATAAATTTAACATATATTCATAAATATTATATTTATATAATATTATTATATAATATAAATAATAAAATATTTTACAATAAAATCTAAATTTAAATATAAAATTAACTAATAAATTTATAATAAATATTTATTATATACAAAAAATTAATAATATAAAATAATATTTATTATTTTATATATATATAATTTATAAAAATAAATAATTTTAATAATATAAAAATATAAATTAATATAAAATAATAAAAAAAAACTTATAAATAAAAATTATATTATTAAATTTTATTATAAATTTAAAAACTAAATTTATATTAGTTTAAATATATTTTTAATTTATTTAAAAAATTTAAAACTTATATTTATATATATAATATTATATATAATATATTTTATAATAAAATAAATTATATAATAATTATAAAAATTTATAATAAATAAATTATATAATAATTATAAAAGGAGAAAAACATTGGATATATCAATTATAATATGTATGCACGGTAAATTAGCTATAGAAATGTTAAATACTATTGAATTAATAATAGGTAAACAATTAAACATATTTGCAATAAAATTTTTAACTGGAGAAAATGCAGATAACATAATTAATAAATATAAAAAATGTATAAAAAAATCAAAAATCAAAAAACTAATTTTTTTCGTAGATATATTAGGAGGAAGTCCATTTAATGCTGCAAATAATATTCTTAATACAAATAAAAAAATCAAAGGAGAAATAATATCAGGTACTAATATTCCAATGTTATTGGAAATATTAATGTGTCGTAAAGAAAATAATAAAATATATAAATTAGTAAAAATAGCGTTAAATAGTGGTAAAAAAGGTATAAATAGTACAAAAATAAATATAAAAAAAAATAAAAATAATAATATGAAAATAGAACTTACAAGAATAGACGATAGATTAATACATGGACAAGTATGTACTGGATGAAGTAAAGAATTAAAAATATCTAGAATAATAGTAATTAATAATAAAATATATAAAGATCCAATTAGAGTTAAATTACTTAAACAAGTATCACCACCAAGTATAAATTCTCATGTAGTAAATATAAATAAATTTATTAAAGTATATAATAATATAAAATATAAAAATGATAGAGTTTTATTACTATTTACAAATCCTACAGATATATTAGAAACAATTAAAAAAGGATTAAAAATAAATTCTATAAACATAGGAGGAATGTCATATAAAGAAGGTAAAATACAAATAACAGATGCTATTTCTGTAAATAAAAAAGATATAAAATCATTTTATAAATTAAATAAAATGAATATAGAACTAGAAATTAGAAAAGTACCTAATAATAAAAAAATAAATTTAATAAATATATTAAATAATATAAAAATTAATTAGGAAAAAAAATGGAAATAACATCATTAAAATTAATATTAATATTTTTAATAAGTTCTTTAATAGGTATAGAATCAATATTAGATCAATTTCAATTACATAGACCATTATTGGCATGTACATTAATTGGATTAATTCTAGGAGATATAAAAACAGGAATTATAATAGGTGGAACATTAGAAATTATGTCATTAGGATGAATAAATATAGGTGCAGCTATTTGTCCAGATTCAGCATTATCTTCTATAATATCAACTTTATTAGTTATTATAGGAAAACAAACTATAGGTTCTGGAATAACATTAGCTATACCTATAGCAGCAGCAGGACAAATATTAACAATAATTATAAGAAGTATATGTATAAGTTTTCAACATTTAGCTGATAAAATAATAGAAAATAATAAAAGTACTATTTATTTATCCTATATACATATAATTGCATTAACACTTCAAGCTTTAAGAATATCTATACCTGTAATTATATTTTGCTATTCTATGAAAACTGAAACTATTAAAAATCTTTTAAATATAATACCTGAATCTATAACTAAAGGATTAAATGTTTCTGGTAATATAATAGTAACTATAGGATATGCTATGGTAATAAATATGATAAAAGAAAAATACTTAATGCCATTTTTTTATTTAGGATTTATAATTGCAGGTTCAACTTCATTTAATTTATTATCTTTAGGTATAATAGGTATAATTCTATCAATATTATATATACAATTATCACCTAAATATTATGATTTTAAAAATATAAAAAATTATAAAAATAAACAAAAAAAAATTAAAGAAGATGAACTAGATTAAAGAGATTTTAAAAATATGAAAAATAACATAAAAATAACTAAAACAGATATCAATAAAGTATTTATACGTAGTTTTTTACTACAAGGATCATGAAATTTTGAAAGAATGCAAGCTTTAGGTTTTTGTTACTCTATATTACCTGTACTAAATAAACTATATAAAAATAATAATAATAAAAAAAAAAAAGCTTTTAAAAGACATTTAGAATTTTTTAACACACATCCATATATGGTATCACCAATAATTGGAATTATTATAGCTATGGAAGAAGAAAAATCTAAATATAATAAAATTAAATCTGATTCCATAAGAAATATAAAAATAGGATTAATGGGACCATTAGCAGGTATAGGAGATCCAGTATTTTGAGGTACTATTAGACCTATGTTATCAGCTATAGGTGCTAGTCTAGCAATTAATGGAAGTATAATAGGTCCAATTTTCTTTTTTATATCATTTAATATAATAAGACTATTAACTTTATACTATGGATTACATTATGGATATAAAAAGGGTATTAATATAATAAAAGAATTAAATGACAATTTTATAAAAAAAATAACAGAAGCATCTTCAATATTAGGATTATTTGTATTAGGAGCTTTAGTAAATAAATGAACAAAAGTTAAAACACCTATAATAATTACACACTTTATAAAAAATGGCAAAAATATAAATGTTAAATTACAAGATATGTTAGATAATTTAATACCTGGAATAATTCCACTTATATTAACATTAACATGTATGTGATTATTAAATAAAAAAATAAATCCTCTAATACTAATGTTTATATTATTAACACTTGGAATAATTTGTAACTATTTTAAAATATTATCTTAATTAAAATTAAAAAAATGAATATTTTAGATAAAACAGAAAAAAAAATTAAAGAAGCTGTTAAATGTATAACAAAAAAATATAATAATATTTCAAAAAATGAAAATATAAAAGACAAAACTAAAAAATATATAAATAAAATAAATGAAATAATTAATAAAACAATAAATTTCACGAAAAATAATATTAAAAATAAACCTATAACATCTATAATGTTATCATTATCCATAGGATTATTAATAGGATATATTTTAAGAAAAAAATAGATTATATACCCATATATAACTAAATAATATATGGGTATAAAAAAATTAAATTTTAATTTATAAATTTAAATTTAATAAAATAAAATTAAAATATTATTAAAAATATAAATTTTATTTAATAAAATATATAACTTTTAAATATTTATAAAATTTATATTTTTAATAAAATAAAAAATTTAAATTAATAAATAATATAAAAAAAAATTAATTTAAAATTATAATAATATATAAAAATATTAAAATGAATAATATAAAAAACAAAATTAAAGAAATTGATATAGAAAATGAATTAAAAAAATCATATCTTAATTATGCAATGTCTGTAATTATAGGAAGAGCTTTACCAGATATAAGAGATGGATTAAAACCTGTACATAGAAGAATATTATATGCAATGTTTATTTTAAAAAATATTCATAATAAACCATATAAAAAATCTGCTAGAATAGTAGGAGATGTAATAGGAAAATATCATCCTCATGGAGATAATGCAGTATATGAATCTATAGTAAGAATGGCTCAAAATTTTTCTATGAGATATCCATTAATAGACGGTCAAGGTAATTTTGGATCAATAGATGGAGATAAAGCTGCAGCTATGAGATATACAGAAATTAGAATGTCAAAAATAACAAAAGAATTTTTAAAAGATATAGAAAAAAAAACAGTAAAATTCTTTCCTAACTATGATTCTACTGAAAAAATACCAGAAATATTACCAACAAAAATACCTAATATTTTAATAAATGGCACTACTGGAATAGCAGTTGGAATGGCTACAAATATACCTCCTCATAATATATCAGAAGTAATGAATGTTTTTATAAAATTTATGAAAAATAAAAAATTAAAAACAAAAACATTAATGAAATATATTAAAGGACCTGATTTTCCTACTGGAGGTATTATAGAAGATAATAACGGTATATATAATGCTTATAAAACAGGAAAAGGTAACATTAAAATATTAGCAAAAATTAATATTGAAAATAATAAAATAAACAATAAAAGAAATATAATTATAAATCAATTACCATATCAAACAAATAAATCAAAAATAATAAAAAAAATTATAGAATTAATGAAGGAAAAAACAATAAATGAAATAAAAAATATAAGAGACGAATCTGATCAAGATGGAATGAGAATAGTAATAGAAGTAAAAAAATATATTAAAAGAAAAATATTAATTAATAAATTAATAGAATTAACTAATTTAAAAATATCTTATGGAATAAATATAGTTGCTTTATATAAAAATAGACCTAAAATATTAAATTTAAAAAAAATTATTAAAATATTTATAAAACATAGAAAAAATATAATTAAAAAAAAAATAATATTTAAATTAAAAAAATCTAAAAAAAAATTACATATTCTTGAAGGATTAATAATATCTTTATATAACATTAAAAAAATATTATATATAATAAAAAATTCAAATAATAAAAAATTAGCTATAAAAAATATAATAAAAAAATACTGAAAAATACCTATAGAAACACAAAATATAATAATTAAAAAAAATAAATATAAATTTTCAATTAAACAAATAAATAATATATTAAAATTAAGCTTAATAAAATTAACAAAAAAAGAGAATAAAAATATATTTAATAAATATAAAATAATAATTAAAAAAATAAAAAAATTTAATAATATATTAAATAATAAAAAATTAATTAATAATATAATTAAAAAAGAATTTATAAATATAAAAAAAAAATTTGGGGATAAAAGAATTACTAAAATAAATAAAAAAACAAAATTAATAAAAACTAATGACTTAATAAAAAAAGAAAAAATTATAATAATTTTATCTAAATTAGGATATATAAAATATAAAAAATTATATAAACTAAAAATAAAAAACAAAGGAAGAATGGGTAAAAATATAATAAAATTAAAAAATAAAGATAAAGTTAATAATATGTTAATAACCAATACACATGAAAATCTATTACTATTTACAAATACTGGAAAAATTTTTTATCTAAAAATATTTAAAATATTAAATTTTACTAAAAATCCTACAGGAAAACCAATAATAAATTTTATTAATTTACTAAAAAATGAAAATATTAATTATTTAATTCCAATAAATAATAAAAAATTACTTAAAAAATATATAATTTTAATAACTAAAAATGGATTAATAAAAAAAATTAAATTAAATAAAATTAATCTAAATAGAAAAAATGGAATAAATATTATAAATTTTAAAAATAAAGATAAAATTATTAACGCACATATAACAAATGGAAAAAATCAAATAATGTTATTTACTAAAAAAGGTAAAACAGTAAGATTTTTAGAAAAAAATATTAGAAATATGGGTAAAAATGCATATGGAATAAAAGGTATTAATTTATCTAAAGAAGATAAAGTTTCTTCATCATTAATAATAAAATATAAATATAAAAAAGGATATGTAATAATAATTACACAAAACGGATATGGTAAAAAAACAAGTATAACAGAATTTCCTATAAAATCAAGAGCAATAAAAGGATTAATTTCAATAAAAATTAATAATAAAAATGGTTATATAATAAAATCAATATATACTACAAATAAAAACAAAAAACAACAAATAATAATTATAACTGATAAAGGTAACATATTAAGAATATATACTAAAAATATAAATATATTTAAAAGAAATACACAAGGAATAATTTTAATTAAACTAAAAAATTTAGAAAAAGTTATACAATGTGAAAAAATATAAAAAATTAATATAAATTCTAATAAATTTAAATAAAATCTTATAATACATGTACTGAAACAGTATTACTTATTCCACCTTTAGAAACTAAAGAACCTGAAACCATTATTATTATGTCTCCTACTTTAGCATAACTATTAGATATTGATAAATCTTTACCAATATTGTAAAAATCATCAGTAGAATTAATATTTTTAACTAAACAAGATATTACACCCTTAATTAATACTAATTGTCTACATACAATTTCACTATCAGTTAATGCTAAAATTAATGACTTAGGAAAATATTTTCTAATAAATTTAGGTGACTTACCACCTCTAGTATAAACTAAAATCAATTTACATTCTAATTTTTTTGATATATCTACAGAACTTTTACATATTGCTTCACTTATAGGTATATATTTATTATCTTTATAATTAACATTATATTTATTTAATGAATCATCAGCTCTTTTACAAATCATTGACATTATTTTAACACATTCTATAGGATACTTTCCTTTAGCACTTTCACCAGAAAGCATAACAGCATCTGTACCATCTAAAATAGCATTAGCTATATCACCTGCTTCAGCTCTAGTAGGTCTAGGATTATTTATCATAGATTCTAACATTTGAGTTGCTGTAATAACTACTTTTCTTGCAATATTACATTTTTTAATCATCTTTTTTTGAGCAAAAATAACATCTTCTACAGGTATTTCAACACCTAAATCACCTCTTGCTACCATAATACCATCAGATACATTTAATATTTTATCAAAATTTTTTAAACCCTCATTATTTTCAATTTTAGAAATTATTTGTATATTATTACCATTATTATTATCTAATAATTTTCTTATTTGCAATACATCTTCACTAGTTTTAACAAAAGAAGCAGCTATAAAATCAACATTATATTTACATCCAAATATTAAATCACTCTTATCCTTTTCAGATAAATAAGGTAAATTTATATTTATTTCTGGTAAATTTATACCTTTATTTTCACCTAAAAATCCACTATTTAATATTTTACAAATTACTTTATCATTTAATTTATTTATTATTTTCATTGATATTAAACCATCATCAATTAATATTAAATTTCCTATATTTACATCATTAAAAAAATTTTCATAAGAAATAGATACACTTTTTTCATTACCAATAAATTTTCTATTATTGCATATAAATGTAAAAATATTACCTTTCTTTAAAAAAACTTCCTTAGAATTATATAATTTTAATGTACGTATTTCAGGACCTTTAGTATCTAAAATAATAGCTATTCTTTTATTTACTTCTTTACTAGCTTCTCTTAAATTTAAAATATAATTTTCATAATCATTATAATTTCCATGAGAAAAATTTAATCTAGCTACATCCATACCATTTTTTAATAAATTTATAATTATATCTTTGTAACAACTTGATGGACCTATTGTACAAACAATTTTAGTTTTCTTCATATTTTTTTAATAAATATTTTAAAAATAAATAATAAATGCGTTCTAGTGGATTTGAACCACTGACTTCCATCACGTCAAAATGGCACTCTACCTCTGAGTTAAGAACGCTAATAAAATTAATAAAACAAAATATTAATAAATATATATTATTATATAATAATATCTAAATCAATTTAAATTTTAATAAAAATATAAAATGAAAAATAATATTATATATGATTTATATAAAAGAAAACTTATTAAACAAATATCAAATAAAAATTTATTATATAACATAAATAATAAAAATATTAAAATATATTGTGGTTTTGATCCTACATATAAAAGTCTCCATATAGGACATTTATTATTATTAATTACATTAAAAAGATTTATAAAATATAAATATAAAATAACAATAATATTAGGAGAAATTACAGCATATATAGGTGATCCAAGTTTTAAAAAAAAAAATAGAAAACAAATAGAAAAAAAAAAAATTAATGATTTTAAAAAAAAAATTAAAAAACAAATTAATTATATACTAAATAATAATAATAAAAAAAAAATTAATATAATATCAAATAAAAAATGATTCAAAAAAATAAAATTAATAAATTTTTTAAATAAAATAGCTAAACATTTTAAAATAAAATATTTATTAAATAAAAATTCTATCAAACAAAGAAATAAAAAATATGGAATTAATTTTAAAGAAATAACATATAATTTATTACAAAGTTACGATTTTTATTTACTTTTTAAAAAATATAATATTAATCTTCAAATAGGAGGATCAGACCAATGAGGTAATATTACTTCAGGTATTTATTTAATTAAAAAAATATTTAATAAACAATCTTATGGTTTAACTATACCATTAATAACTAATAAAAAAGGAAAAAAATTTGGAAAATCAAAAACAAACAATATTTGATTAGATAAAAATAAAACTACTCCATTTGAATTTTATCAATTTTGATTAAATATTAAAGATGATAAATTATATATATACTTTAAACAATTAACATTTTTAAGTATAAAACAAATAAAAAAAATATTTAAAAAAAATAACATAAATAAAAACAAAAAAATACTTGCTAAATATATAACAAAAATAGTACATGGAAAAAAAGAAACTAAAAAAGCTATATTTGTTTCTAAATATTATTTTATTAAATTTAATTATTTAACATTAAAAATATTAAATAAATTATATAAACTTAATATACCTAAAATAAAATTAAAAAATAAATATAAAGAAATAAAAAAAATTTTAATAAAATTAAAAATTTCAAACTCAAAATCACATGCACATAATTTAATTATAAATAAATCAATAAATATAAATAAACAATTAATAAATGATACTAATTTTAAAATAACAAAAAAAAATAAATTATTTAATAAATATACAATTATATCTAAAGGAAAAAAAAATTTTTATTTAATTTATTGAATATAAAAATATAATTATATTTCCTTTTTTATTAAAATTTAAAATAAAAAAGGAAATAATAATTTAAATAATTTTTTTAATAAATTTATTTTTATTTAAATGTTTAAATATAGATATATCTTTAAATAAATTTTTTCCTATATATTCTTCAATTCTTATTAACCTATTATATTTACATGTCCTTTCAGATCTACTAATAGAACCACATTTTATTTGACTACTATTAGTACCTACTGATAAATCTGATATCGAAGTATCTTCAGTTTCACCAGAACGATGAGATATAATAAATGAATAATTATTATTTTTTGCTAAATTTATACAATTTAAAGTTTCTGTTAATGTACCAATTTGGTTAGGTTTTATTAATATTGAATTAGCAATATTATTCTTTATACCTTTGTTTAATAAAGTAGTATTTGTAACAAATAAATCATCACCTACTATTTGTACTTTATCACCTAATACACTAGTTAAATATATAAACCCATCTCAATCTTTTTCACTTAAAGGATCTTCAATTGAAATTATTGGATATTTATCAATTAATATATTTAAATATTCTGTAAATTCATAAAAAGAATATTTTTTATCTTCACTATTTAAATAATATAATTTATTTTTATCATTATAAAATTCTGAAGCTGCACAATCTAAAGCTAAAAAAACATCTTTACCTAAAATATAATTAGATTTTTCTATAGCTTCACATATTAAAATTATAGCTTCTTCATTACTATTTAAATTAGGAGCATAACCACCTTCATCTCCTATTAAAATATTTTTATTATTAATTTTTAAAATATTACCTAAATTATGAAATATTTCTGAACACATTCTTATACAATCACTAAAATTTTTTGATCCTATTGGATATATCATAAATTCTTGAATATCTAAATTATTATCAGCATGACAACCTCCATTTATAACATTCATCATAGGTATAGGTAAACAATATTTACTATTACTAATTTTAGAAATATAAGAATAAAATGGTAAATTTAAAAATTTAGCAGCAGACTTAGCAATAGATAAAGAAACAGCTAAAATAGAATTAGCACCTAAATTAGATTTATTCAGAGTACCATCTAAATCTATCATAATATTATCTATATTAGATTGATTTAAAACACTTAATCCAATTATTTTTTTAGAAATAATATTATTAATATTATTAATAGAATTTAAAACACCTTTACCTAAATATCTTTTTTTATCATTATCCCTAAGTTCTAAAGCTTCATTAATTCCAGTAGATGCACCAGAAGGAACTATAGATTTTGCACTTATACCATTATTTAAAAAAACTTCAGCTTCTACTGTAGGTCAACCTCTAGAATCTATTACTTCTCTAGATATAATTTTAACTATCTTACACATAAAAATCCTAATAATTATTTAATAATATTATATTATAATATTATATTTATACTATTTTTTACATAAAATTTTAAAATTAATTTGATTTTATAAAACTAAATGATATAATATTAATATCGCGGGGTGGAGCAGTATGGTAGCTCGTCGGGCTCATAACCCGAAGGTCGTTGGTTCAAATCCAACCTCCGCAATATTTTAATTCTATGTTTTTAATAAAATTTTTATAAAATAAATAAATATTATTAAAATTAAAATTATTTTAATTAAATAACAAACTAAATCGTAAAATATATAAAAAATTCAATATATTAATAAATATAAAATAATATCATAAAATATTATATTTATATTTAAGTTACTAATATCTTTATAAAAAAATAAAAAAAAAATATAATAAAATTTATTTAAAAATCAATAAGTTAATACTAATAATAATATATTTTTATAAAAAAAATTTTTATCAAATAATAAAAATATAAAAATAAAATAAAATAAATTCATAATAATATTTTAAAATAAATAAAATTTCATTAGTAATAAATTTTATATAAATATAAACCATTAGGTTTGATTAAATTAAATTTACAATAATTTTTATTCTTAGAAAAAAAAAAATTATTAAATCAATTTATAGAATATTTTTTTATACCTACAAGTAAAAGACAACTTATAATATTTCTAACCATGTGATATAAAAAAGAATTTGCTTTAATATCAAAATAAATATATAAACCTTTTTTAAATATATTAAAATGAAATATATATTTTATATTATTATTAGATTGACAACCAGAAGATTTAAAAGAACTAAAATCATTAATACCTAATAAAATATTAGAAGCTTTTAACATTAAATTAATATTTAATTTTTTTTGAAAAATTAAAACTAAATTATATAATATACTTGAACCTAAAAATGAATTTAACAAAACATATATATATCTTCTAGCTAATACATTATATCTAGCATGAAAATCAAAAGATATATATTTTACTCATTTAAAACAAATATCTTTAGGTAAATTATAATTAGAAATAATTAATCAATCTTTTTCATTTTTATATAAATTAGTATCAAAATGAAAAATTTGACCTATACTATGTACACCTGAATCAGTTCTACTAGCACAAAATATTTTAATTTTATCCCTAGTAATTTTTGTTAAAACTTTTTCTATTACTTCTTGTATAGTTAATCTTTTTTTATAATTTAATTGTCTTTGAAAACCATGATAATTACTACCATTATATTCTACACAAACTAATAATCTATATAATTTCTTATTTAAAAACATTTTAATTTAAACTACGCAAAAATTTTTTATTATTATAACGTAAATAATATAACTTTGATTTTTTAAATCTTCTAATTTTTTTTATTATAATATCATATATTATTGGAGAATATAACTGAAAAACTCTTTCAACACCAATACCATGAGATATTTTTCTTAATATAAAAGAAGTATTTAAACCTCTATTTTTTTTAGAAATTACTAATCCTTCAAATGATTGTATTCTTTTTTTATTTCCCTCAACTACTCAAATTTTAACTTCTAAAAAATATCCTGAATTAAAAAAAGAAAATTTTTTTAACATTTGTTTATTTTCTATATAACTAATTATTTTATTTTTCATATATTTTTTTTAATAAATAAAATTTTTTTTTAATAGTATTCTTAAATGAACTTTTTATTTTTCATTTATAAATTTTTTTATGATTACCAGATAATAATACTTTAGGTACTTTCATTCCATTAAAAATTTTTGGTTTCGTATAATTAGAACAACCTAATAATCCTTTATTAAAATTAAATGAATCATAATTATTAGAAAAATTATTTATAATTCCAGGTAAATTTCTTATTAATATATCAATAATTACTATTGATGAGATTTCACCACAACTAACAACATAATCTCCAATAGATATTTCAAAATCAACATATTTATTAATAATTCTTTCATCTATACCACTATAACGACCACATATTAGAATTATTGATTTATATTTTAATAACTTTATTAAAATGTTTTTATTAATTATACTACCTTGAGGAGACAAATATATTATACAATAATTATTAGATACTTTTTTAGCTTTACTTATACATAAATATAACAATTTAGGTTTAATCAATACACCTGGACCACCTCCATAAATCTTATCATTTATATTTTTATCATTTTTATCTAAAAATAATCTTGGATTAAAAAAATTAAAAATTACAATATTATTTTTAATAGCTTTATAAATTAAACCATTATTAAAAATAGATGTAAAAAAATTAGGATTAAAAGTAATTAAATTTATATACATATTTTATATAATTAAAATTTAAAAAAATTATAATTTTAATAAATTTTTATATTTTTTAAATAAATATTTAATTCTACAAGTAACTTTAGCACCACGTTTAATTCATAAGTTAAATTTATCCAAATTAATAAAAATACTATATTTAGAATTAAATGATAATAAAGGATTATAAAACCCTATTTTTTCTAAAAATTTAGAATTTCTAAACTTTCTATTATCTGAAACAGTAATATGATAAAAAGGTCTCTTTTTTCTACCATAACGAGATAAACGTATAATTACCATTTAAATACCTTTTAAAAAATTATTTAATATATAAACTAAATAGTGGGAAAGGGATTTGAACCCTTGATACTAATAAAAGTATACATGCTTTCCAAGCATGCTCTTTAAACCACTCAGACATCCCACTATAAAATTATTATACTATAAATATATAAAAAATTAACTAAAAATTTTGACAAAAAAATATATTAAATATATAATAACTTTATATTCCTCTGTAGTTCAGTTGGTAGAACAACGGACTGTTAATCCGTATGTCACTGGTTCGAATCCAGTCGGAGGAGATTTAATTAAATATTTTTATTATTAAATTTATTAGAATATTTTTTAATAAAAGATTTTCTTAATTTTACATTATCACCCATTAAAATTTTAAATAAAACATCAGAAGTTTCTAAATTAGATAAATTAATTTTTATTAAAAATCTATTTTTTGGATTCATAGTAGTATTTCATAACTGATCTGGATTCATTTCACCTAAACCTTTATAACGTTGAATATATATATTATTACTCTTAATTTTTAAAACGAAATTTATCAAATTTAATATATTATTAAAATAATATTTTTTATTATTTAATAAAACATAAAATTTATTATAACTTTTAAAAAAATATAAATTTTTACATAAATTAATAATTTTAATATAATATTTATTAAAAAATTTTTTTTTTAAAATAATATTTTCACTATAAAAACCACTAAAAATTTTAAAATCAAAACCTATAAAAACATCATCTTTTAATATTAAATCACAATTTACTTTTATATTTAAATTATTATCATTTAAATAAAACAAAAAACTATCTAACCAAATATTATATTTATTTATATTTTTTATATTTAAAAGCTTAAAAAATATTAATTTATTCAATAAAAAATCTATAAATTTATATTTATAATTATTAAAATTTTTAAAAAATTTAATATAAATTAAAACTAATTTAATTAAATATTTAGATTTTAATAAAATAAAATTTTTTTTTTTGTAAATGTTAATATTATTAAAAATAAATAAAATTTTATTTTTTAATAAATCTTTTTCATTATTAACATATAATATATTTTTTTTATCTTGTATTCTATATAACGGAGGTTTAGCAATATATAAATTTCCATTAATTATTAATTGTTTCATATATCTATAAAAAAATGTTAATAATAAAGTACGAATATGTGCTCCATCAACATCAGCATCAGTCATAATAATAATTTTATTATATCTTAATTTATTTATATTAAAATCATTATTATCTATACCACAACCTAAAACAGAAATTAAAATATTTATTTCATTTGAAGATAATATTTTATCTAAATTAGTTTTTTCTACATTTAAAATTTTACCTTTTAAAGGCAATACTGCTTGATTTAATCTATTTCTACCTTGTTTAGCTGAACCTCCTGCAGAATCACCTTCAACTAAAAAAATTTCAGAATATAAAGGATTTTTTTCCTGACAATCTGCTAACTTATTAGAAATATTTAATAAATCTAAATTAGATTTTTTTTTGGATATTTCTCTAAATTTTTTAATAGATTCTCTAATCTTATAAGAATTAATTATTTTATTAATTATTAATTTAGCATCATTAGGATTTTCTAATAAAAAATCATACAAATTTTTTATAACCAAAGATTCAACAAAACTTTTAATTTCAGAAGAAATTAATTTATCTTTTGTTTGAGAAGAAAACTTAGGATTAAAAAATTTAATAGAAATTATAGCATATAAGCCTTCTTGAGTATCTCTTCCTATAACATTTAATTTATTTTTTTTTTTTAAAAATTCATTATTAATGTAAAAATTTATAGTACGAGTTATAGCAGATTTAAAACCTATTAAATGAGTTCCTCCATCTATTTGAGGAATATTATTAGTAAAACATAAAATAGAACAATTTGAATTATCTAATCAACAACTAGATACTTCCAATGACATATTATCTTTAATATAATAAAAATAAAATTTTTTATTATTTATAACAACTTTATTATCTATTATATAATTTAAAAATGATTTTAAACCTCCTTTATTATTAAACAAAAAAGATTTATTATTTCTTTTATCTACTAAACTTATATTCAAACCATTATTTAAAAATGATAATTCATTTAATCTTTTAAATAAAATAGAATATTTAAATTTTATACAATTTTTAAAAATACTTTTATCAGGCCAAAATCTTATATAAGTTCCATTATAAATTGTATTACCTATTATATATAATTTTGATAAAGGAACCCCATAATTATATTCTTGATAAAAAATTTTTTTATTTCTATAAACCTTTAATATTAATTTCTCTGAAAGAGCATTAACTACAGAAACACCAACACCATGTAAACCACCAGAAATTTTATAAGAATTATTATCAAATTTCCCACCAGCATGTAATACTGTCATTATTAATTCAGCTGCAGAAATATTTTCATCTTTATGTATATCTACTGGTATACCTCTGCCATCATCTAAAACAGAAATAGAATTATCTTTATATATTTTAACAAAAATATTTTTACAAAAACCAGATAAAGATTCATCTATAGAATTATCTATAACTTCAAAAACCATATGATGCAATCCAGTACCATCATCTGTATCACCAATATACATACCAGGACGTTTTCTAACTGCATCTAAACCTTTTAAAACTTTAATATTAGAAGAATTATAAGAATTATTAAATAACATATTTATCTCTACAATAAAATTTAATAAAATTAATTATAATTTAATAGGCATTATCATATATATTATATATTTATTTTTAATATCATCAATTTTAATTATTGAATTACTATTTTTAAAATAAAATCTAATTTTTGATGAATCTTTAATAACATTTAATATATCTAATATAAATTTAACATTTAAATTAATTTTAAAAAAATCATTATTATTATTAATATATATTATATCTTTAATCTCATCAGAAAATGTATTATTAGAATAAATTTTTAATAAATCTTTTTTAAAAGTTAAAGTTACATAATTAAATGAATAACTACTAATTATAGAAGATCTTAATAAAGAATTTTTAAAATCTTTTATATTTAAATCTATATAATTATAACAATTATAAGTTAAATCCAAAACATTTTTATAATCTGGAAAATCACCATCAATTAAACTAGAATATATAATAAAATTATCAAAATTAATTTTGACAATATTATTATCAATTTCAAAAATAATCTTTTTATTATCTTTAATTAAATCTAATAATTTATATAATTCTATAACCAATTTTCTTGGTAAAATAAAATTAAATTTACTTTTAGTATATTTTACTATTAAATCATTATTATCATAAATTTTATAAATAGATAAACGATAACTATCAGTTGTAACAAAATAAAAAATATTATCAATATATTCTATTAACATTCCATTTAAATAACAATGAATATCATTATTACCTATAGAAAAATAAATTGAACTTATTATATCTTTAAATAAATAAGAATATATAATAAATTTATATTTAAAATTAAATTGATTTTTATTAATTATAGGAAAATCATAAGAAGGTAAAATAGATAATGATAAAACACTATTTAAACAAAAAATTTTAATTTTATTATTATATGACTTAAATAATAAATTACTATTCTCAGGAAATGTTTTACATATATCATATAATTTTCTAATATTAACTGTAATATCACCTACATCTAAAATATTTTCACTAGGTAAAAATAAACTATATCCTATTTCAATATCTAAATTAGTAACCATTAAAAAAAGAAAATTTTTATTTAATGATAATAAAATATTAGATAAAATAGGATTTTTAGGATTTATTGATACACAACTATTAAATTTAGATAAAAATTTAATTAATTTTTTTTTTTTTATAATAAATTTCATTTTTATAATAAACAATAAGTTTTATTAAATTATTAAATTCTAATTTAACTTTAGAATTATTCATATATAATTTTTTTATTTTATTATAAGAATATAAAATATAAGAATTACTTAAACCACCAAAATATAATCCTAACTTTATTAAACTATAATTAGTTAATTTTTTACTTATAGCTATTGATATTTGTCTTGGTCATACAAAAGATTTATAACGATATTTAGACAATAAATTATCAATAGTTATATTATAATAATTACAAACTACTTTTTGTATATCATATATTTTAACATTTAAATTATAATTACTATTATTTAAAATAAATTTATATAATATATATTTAATAAAATTAATATTTATTTTATTAATATAATTTAAATTAATAGCATTTACATATATTAAATATAATATATTTTCTAATTCATAAAAATTTGAATTTAAATATTCAGATATAAAATATAATATTTTTTTATCTAAACAAAAATTAATATATTTACACTTACTAATTAAAAATTTATACCTTAAATTTATATCACAATTATTAATTTTTATAAATACAAAATTATAATACAATTTAGAAATTATTTCATTATTTATACCTTTTAATTTATTTACATTACAATTAGATGTTAAAATTATAAATTTATTATATTTAAATAACATATTAAATATATTTAAAAATTTATTTTGAATTAATTTTTTATTATATAAAAATTGTATATCATCAATTAAAAAAATAGAAAAAGATTTTAAATAAAATATAAAATTTTCAATTAAATTTTTATATAAAAAATATTCAATTTTACTTAAAAAGACTTTCATATTTATATAAAAAATACTTTTTTTACCATTATATAAATAATTAATCCTATTACCTATAGAATTTAATAAATGAGTTTTACCTAAACCAACTTTTGAATAAATAAATAAATACTTAAAATTACTATTTAAATTACATATTTTTATGGATTTTTTATATGCATAAATATTAGATTTATTATATATAAAATTATCAAAACTATACTTCTTTAATAAATTAAAATTATTAAATTCTTTAAAATCATATGAATTATATTTATTTTTTTTACTATTTAAATAAATAAAATTATTTTTAAATAAATTATTTTTATTACTATTATTTATACTTCCAATTAAAAAATTTAAAATAGGTTTTATTCTTTTATATTTTCAATATTTTAAAAAAAAATTATTTATATAAATTAAATAATTTTTTTTAATATGTTTAATAACAAATTTATTAGGAGAATATAAATTTATAATATTATTATAAATTAATACCTGTAAGGGTAATATCCAAATATTAAATTCATAAATAGATATATATTTTTTTAACTCTAATAAACATTTATTTCATAAATTTTTTAACAAAATAACCCCATATTTACACATAAATAATTTATAATATTATATATTATTAATAATATAATAATTTAAATTATAAATATTAAATAAAATTTAAAAAAAATGAAAAGAACATACCAACCATCAAAAATAAAAAGAAAAAGAAAATATGGATTCTTAAAAAGAATGTCTAAAAAAAGTGGAAGAAAAATATTATCAAATAGAAGATGAAAAAAAAGAAAAAAATTATCATCTTAAAAAGATTATTTTTCAAAAAAAAAATGAAAATTAAAAACAAAAATAAATTAAAAAATATAAAAATATTTAAACCTTTTATAATATATTATGAATTAAATAACTTAAAATATCCAAGAATTAAAATAATAATTAAAAAAAAACAAATAAAATTATCAACATTAAGAAATAAAATTAAAAGAAAAATATATGAAAATTTTAGAATAAATCAATTTAAAATTAAAAAAATAGATTTTATATTTCAAATAAATAATAGTATTACTAAAATAAATAAAAAAATATTTAATAAATATATAAATAAAATATGAAAAATAAAAATTTTAAATTAAAACAAATAAATGTATTATAAAAAATTTCTTTACTCACTATTAATAACTTTTCTTTTTATATTTATAATAAAATATTTTAATAATACATATTTAAATTTAAAAAATAAAAATATTATTATTAATAATAAAATAATAAATAAAAATATAAATAATAAAAAAATAATTTATATAAAAAAAAAAACAAAACTAGATATTATAAATAAATTAAATAAAATAATAAAAAATAATAATATATTTTTTACTAAAAAAAATTTTTTTCTTATAAATATAATAATTAATATAATATATTATATTAATTATATTTACAAAGATTGAATAATAACTATTGTAGTTATATCAATTATTATAAAATTATTTTTATATTTAATAAATAAAATAAAAAATATATATTCTATAAACAAAAAAAAATTAAATACTAATAACAAAAATATTATAAATATAAAAAAAATATATTTAAAAAATAAAATATACTTTATATATAATATATTATATAACTTAATTAATATATTTACATTTATATTAATATATAAAATATTAAATAATATTAAATATAATAATAACTTAATATTTTTATGAATTAATAATCTATCTAATTATGATAAATATTATATTTTACAAATATTATTAGGAATATCAATATATTTATATTATAAAAAAATTTTAATAAATTATAAAAATAATTACTATATACTAAAAATAGTAATATCTATGATTTTTATATATATATTATTTAAAATACCTTGTAGTATATTGATTTATAATATAACAAATAATATTTTAAATATAATATTATAAAATAATAAATATTTAATATAAAATATAATAATTTTATGAAATTTTTAAAAACTATAATATCACAAACAACTCCTGTTGGTAATGGAGGTATAGGTATAATAAGAATATCAGGTAGAAAATCAAATAAAATTGCTAAAATTATAATTGGTAAAATACCTAAAATTAGATATGCAAAATTTTGTAAATTCTTAAATAAAAAAAAAAAATTAATGGATTATGGTATAGCTATATATTATAAATCTCCTAAATCTTTTACAGGTGAAGATGTATTAGAACTTCAATGTCACGGAGGACAAAAAATAATAGAAAAAATTATAAAAGAAATTTTAAATTTAAAAATTAAAAATATAAGATTAGCTAAACCAGGAGAATTTACTAAAAGAGCTTTTTTAAATCAAAAATTAGATTTAATACAAGCAGAATCTATTAATAATATTATAAATTCAAACTCATCAAATCAAATAAATTTATCATTAATATCATTAAAAGGTAAATTTTCAAAAAAAATAAACATAAATATAAAATCAATAAATTATATAAATACTATAATAACAAAAGAAATAAATTTTTCTGAAAATGAATTATCTTATAAAAATTTTAAATATATTAAAAAAAATATTAAAAAAATATATAAAAATATAAATAAAATATATAAAAAAAGTAAATTTAATATTATAAATAATGAAGGTATTAAAATAACAATTATAGGCAAACCTAATGTAGGAAAATCAAGTTTAATGAATAAATTAACAAATAAAAATAATTCAATAATAACTAATATACCAGGAACTACAAGAGATATAATAAAAGATTATATAACTATTAAAAATATAAATATAGAAATTACAGATACAACAGGAATAAGAAAAACAAATAATATAATAGAAAAAATAGGAATAAAAAAAACTATACAAGAAATAAAAAATTCAACAATAATAATATTTATGTTAGATGCAAAATTAACATCTAAAAATAAAATATTAAATGAATATAATAAAATAATTAAATATATAAATAAAAATCAGAAAATAATTTTAATAAGAAATAAAATAGATCTAACAAAAAAAAAAACTAGAAAATTTAAAATAAATAATATTAATATAATAAATACATCTATAAAAAAAAATATAGGTATAAATAAAATTAAAAAAATAATAAAAAATAAAATAAAATATATAAATAATACAGAAAATAAATTTTATTGTAATGAAAGACACAATTATTTACTTAATAAAAATATAAAAAATATAAAAAGTATTATAAAATTAATGAAAAATATTACAAAACATAATATTAAATATATAAATCTAGATATAATATCACAAAAATTATTAATTTCTCAAAAATTATTAAATTCTATATTAGGTATTAAAAAATCTATTTCAAACAAAATTATAAATAATATATTTAAAAATTTTTGTATAGGTAAATAATAAATAAATTATTATTAATAATTAAAAAAAAAATAATTTATGAAATATATTTATATTAAAATAAAAAATACTTTAAAAAATAAAAGATTAGATATTAATATAAAATATTTAATTAAAAAATATTCTAGAAATAAAATTATTAATTTAATTAAAAATAAAAATGTTTATGTAAACAATAAAATAATTACAAAACCTAGTAAAAAAATCAATAAAAATGATTTAATTAAAATATTTATAAAAATAATTAAAAATAAATATATAGCATTAAATAAAATATTATTTAAAAAAATATATGAAGACAAATATTTATTAATTATAAATAAAAATAAAAACACTGTAATTCATCCAGGCTATGGTAATAAAAATAATACTATTATGAATTCATTAATGTTTTACTATAAATCTAATAAAATTTTACCAAGATATGGAATAATACATAGATTAGATAAAGATACTACAGGTATTATACTTGTAGCTAAAAATATATTAAGTTATTTAAAATTAAAAAATTATATAAAAAAAAAAAAAATAATAAGAATATATAAAACTATAGTATATGGAATAATAAATAATAATGGAATTATAAAAAAATCTATAAGTAGAAATAAATATAATAGAACAAGAATGTGTATCAATAAAAAAGGAAAAAAAGCTATAACTTATTATAATGTAATAGAAACATTTAGTTTTTGTACACTACTAAAAATAAAATTAATTACTGGTAGAACACATCAAATAAGAGTACATATGAATTATATTAATCATCCAATAGTAGGTGAAAAAATATACACAAATAAAAATATAAAAAAATATAAAATTTCAAAAAATATAAATATTTTAATAAAAAAATTAGATAGACAAGCATTACATGCTTCAAGAATAAAATTTAAACATCCAATAAATAATAATTTAATTAAAATAGATTCTAAAATACCTAATGATATATTAAACTTAATATTTCATTTAAGACTAAAAAACAAAAAATAATTAATTTTATTTATTTATTTTTAATCATGATTCTAATATATAAACTGCAGAAATTGAATGTATACTTTTATTTGAATAGAATAAATTATAAAACATATTTTTTGTTTTTATAAAATTACGAGCCGCATAAGAAGTATAATTTTCATCAGAAAAAAAAACCTTTAATTTAAATTTCTTTTTTAATATAATAACAAACTTATTAATATATTTTATAAATAGATTATTATTAAAATTTTTATAATATGACATTTTAGGATATCCAATAACAATCTTCTTTATTGATCAATCTTTAATAAGATCTTTAATAAATTTTCAATTAACTGGTATACCATTACAAGCTTTTAAACTAACTATAGGACTAGCAGTTCTAGTATAAAATTGACCTATTGCTATACCAATATTATTAATTCCAAAATCAAAACATAATATAAACATATTAATAAATAAAATTATTTTAATATACTAACAAAAATTTTAATAAGTTAAAATATAATTTAAAATATTTTTTTAAAATAACTAAAAATAATAAAATAAAATTATAATAAATAATATATCATAAAAATAAATTAAATTAATAATAAAATTTAAAATAATATATAATATATATAATAATAACTAACATATAAATAAATATTTATATATAATAATGAATAAAATTTTATTTTATAGTACTCAAAAATACGAAATAAAATATTTTAATAAAATTAATAAAAAATTTAATTTTTATATAAAATATACAAAAAAACAATTAAATAAAAAAACTGTTAAATTATCTAAAGGATATAATTATATATGTATATTTGTAAACGATAATGCTAAAAATAAAGAAATAATTTATAAATTAAAAAAATATAATATTAAAATAATAGCTTTAAGATGTACAGGATTTAATAACGTAAATATTAAATTAGCAAATAAAAATAAAATAAAAGTTATAAATGTAAAATCTTATTCACCTAGATCTATAGCTGAATATACATTAAGTTTGATATTAAATTTAAATAGAAAAATACACATAGCATATCAAAATTCTAAAAATCAAAATTTTAAATTAAATAATTTAATAGGATTTAATATGTATAAAAAAACTATAGGAATTATTGGAACAGGTAAAATAGGACAAGAACTAATTAAAATATTAAAAGGTTTTAAAATGAAAATTATAGCTTTTGATATAATTAAATATCCTATAATAGAAAAATATGGTGCTAAATATACATCTTTAAATAAAATATACAAATATTCTGATATAATAACTTTACATTGTCCATATAATAAAAATAATCATCATATGATTAATTATGATAATATTAAAAAAATGAAAAAAAATGTATTAATAATTAATACAAGTAGAGGTGAATTAATTGATTCAAAATCTTTAATAAAAGCTATTAAAAATAAGAAAATCAAAGGAATAGCTATAGATGTATATGAAAATGAAAAAAATATTTTCTTTAAAAATAATACAAATAAAATTATTAAAGATAATATTTTTAATATATTAATGTCATATTATAATGTATTAATAACAGGACATCAAGCATTCTTAACTAAAGAAGCATTAATAAATATATCTAAAACTACATTAAATAATATAAATAAAATTTCTTTAAATAAAATTTGTAAAGATTTAATTACAAATTAAATAAATATTAGAATGTTTATTAAAAATAGTAAAATAAAATTAAATATAAATAAAAAATTAAATAAAAAAAATTATACATATAAAGAATTAAAAAAAGGTATAAATAAAAAAATAATAAAACAAATATCTAAAATAAGAAATGAACCTAATTGAATGCTTAAAATAAGATTAAAAGCATATAAAATATGAAATAAAACAAAAGAACCTAGATGATTTAATGGAAAATATAAAAAAATAAATTATCAAAAATATAAATATTATTCACATATAAAATTAAATAATAAACAAAAAAAAAATATATTAAAAAATTTAAATATATTAAAAAAAAATATAGGTATAGACACTATACTTAATAGCGTATCAATTAATACTTCATATGAAAATAAATTATTAAAATTAGGAATTATATTTTGTTCTTTTAACAAAGCTTTAAAAAAATATCCTTCATTAGTTAAAAAATATATGTTTAGAGTAGTACCTATTGATGATAATTTCTTTTCTATATTAAATACATGTGTCTTTTCAGATGGAACTTTTATATATATACCAAAAAATGTAAAATGTCCAATAGACTTATCATCATATTTTAGAATTAATACACCTAATTTAGGACAATTTGAAAGAACCTTAATAATATTAGAAAATAAAACATATTTAAATTATATTGAAGGATGTACTGCAATAATAAAAAAAAAAAAACAATTACATTCTGCAGTTGTAGAAATTATATTAAAAAAAAAATCATTTATAAAATACTGTACTATACAAAATTGATATGTAAACAAAAAAAATAATAAAGGTGTATTAAATTTTGTTACTAAAAGAGCATTATGTTTAGGATATAAAAGTAAAATAAATTGAATACAATTAGAAAAAGGATCAGCTATAAATTGAAAATATCCAAGTACTATATTACTTGGTAATAAAAGTATAAGTAATTATTATTCAATATCTATAACAAAAAATAAACAACAATCCGATACAGGTAATAAAGTTATACATATAGGAAATAAAACTAAATCATTAATAATTTCAAAAAATATTTTATCAAATTATAGTAAAAATACTAATAGAAATTTAATTATAATTAAAAAAAATTCTAATAAATCAGTAAACTTTACTAAATGTGACTCATTACTATTATCTAATAAATGTAAATTTTATACCTTTCCAAAAATAAAAGTTAAAAATGGTAATTCAATTATTGAACATGAAGCAAGTTCAAATTATATAAAAAAATCACAACTTTATTTTTTACTACAAAGAGGAATTAAAAAAAATAATGCTATATCTATGATAATTAATGGATTTTGTAAAAATATATTAAATATGTTACCATTAGAATTTTATTTAGAAGCTAAAGAAATACTATTTATTGATTTATAATTTATTTTTAAAATATATATCTATATGAATTTATTAAAAATTAAAAATCTAAAAATAAAAATAAAAAATAAAATAATAATTAATAATATTAATTTAAATATAAAAAAAGGCGAAATACATATTCTAAAAGGTAATAATGGATCAGGAAAAAGTTCTTTAGTATCAACAATAGCTGGAAATAAAAAATATAATATTTTAGAAGGTAAAATCTTATTTAATAATATAAATCTTAAAAATTTATCTATTGATGAAAGAGCAAGAAAAGGATTATTTATTTCATTTCAAGAAAATATAGAAATTCCAGGATTAAAAACCCAATATTTTTTATATAAAACTTTTAATTATATAAGAAAATACAGAAATAAAAAAATATTAAATATAATAGAATTTAAAAAATTTTTAAATAAAAAAATAAAAGAAATAAATTTTCCAAAAAAATTATTAAATAGATCCTTTAACAAAGGATTTTCAGGAGGAGAAAAAAAAAAAAATGAAATATTACAAATATTATTATTTAAACCTAAATTAATAATTTTAGATGAAATAGATTCAGGATTAGATAAAAAAACAATAAAAAAAACTATTTCTATAATTAAATATTTAAAAAAAAAAAAAAAATCTTTTTTAATTATTACTCATAATAATAATTTTATTAAAAATATTAAACCTAATTATATATATTTAATAAAAAAAGGTAAAATTAAAACAATAAAATAAATATTATTTAATATGATATATACAAATAACATAAAAAATATATTAAATATTAATAAATTTAATAAAAAAACAAAAAAATATATTATAAAAAAAATATATAAATTAAAATCAATTAAAATATTAATTATAAATGAAAATATTTACTATACATATAAAAATTTAATTAAAATATTAAATATAAAAAAAATAAAAAAATATAATATAATTTCATTTATATTTAATATATTTAAAAATCAAAATATAAAAAAAATTATATATTTTATATTAATAAATAATTTAAATAAAAAAATAAAAAATATAATATATATAAATATAAAAAAAAATACAAAAATTTATTTTATTGAACAACATATTTTAATTAAAAAAAATAATAATATAAAATATAAATATTATATAAATATAAAAAAATTATCATATATATATTATATATATTTATTAATAAACAAAAAATCTTCTGTATATAATATAGATTATTATATAAATTTAAATAAAAAATCATCATTAAAAATAATTAATATAAACTTAAATATAAAAAAAATAAAATTTAAATCTAAATTTTATTTAAATAAAAAATCTAATTTAAATATTAATACTATTTCAATACCAAACAATAAAAATAAATTTATTTTTTATAATAAAATTATACATAAATTTAAAATATCAAAAAGTATTTATAAACATAATTGTTTAATAAATAAAAAAAGCAATATATTAATAAATTCGTTAATAAAAATTAATAAAAAAGCTAAAAACTCTATTTCATATATAATACATAAAAATTTATATACAATTAAAAAATTTAATATTATAAATAACCCAAAAATAAAAATATTTAATAAATATAATAAATGTAAACATAAAATAACAATGACAAATATAAATAAAAATATTATATTTTATTTACTTAATAAAGGAATTAATTTTAATAATATAAAAAAAATAATATCATTTTCTTTTATTAAAAACATATTAAAATATATAAAAATAAAAAATTTAAATAAATTAATTAACAATATTATTATAAAAGAATTACTAAAATGAATTTAAATATTAAAAAAATAAAAAAAGATTTTCCTATACTAAAACAAAGAATAAATAATAAAAAAATAATATATTTAGATAATGCTACTACCGTACAAAAACCTAAATTAGTTATTGAATCAGTAAATAAATTTATAAAAACTAAATATTCATCAATAAATAGAGGAATTTATACTTTAAGTAATATAAATACAAATTCTATAGAAGAAATAAGAATAAAAATTAGTAAATTTATACATTCTAACTCACCAGAAGAAATTATTTTTATAAAAAATACTACTGAAGGAATAAATTTATTATCTAATATAATTACAAAAAAATTTACTAAACCAAAAGATAATATTATTATATCTTTAATGGAACATCATTCTAATATAGTACCATGATATTATATATCAAAAAAATTAAATTTAGAATTAAGAATAATAAAAATTAAAAAAAATGGTAAATTAGATATAAAACATTTTAAAAAATTAATAGATAATAATACTAAAATATTATCTATAACACATGTATCAAATATATTAGGTATAATAAATCCTATAAAAAAAATTATTAAAATAGCAAAAAAAAAAAAATATTAACAATAATTGATGGATCTCAGTCTATATCACATATTAAAATAAACGTTAAAAATTTAAATTGTGATTTTTATGTTTTTTCAGGACATAAAATGTATTCACTGAATGGAATAGGAATATTATATGGAAAAAAAAAACTTTTAGAATTATTAAATCCATGACAATTTGGAGGAGGAATAATATCAAATATAAATATTAAAAATAATATAATAAAAAATATAAATTTTATAAATTCACCATGAAAATTTGAATCAGGTACATATAATGTAGAATCAATAATTAGTTTAAAATATGCTATTAAATATATTAAATATATAAAAATAAATAATATTATTAAATATGAAAAAAAATTAACAAAATACTTAATAAATAAATTAAAACTATTACCTGAAATTATAATATACGGAACAAAACCAAGAATAGGAATAATATCATTTAATATAAAAAATTGTAATTGTTATGATATAGGATTTTTATTAAATCAATATGGAATATGTATAAGAACAGGTAATCAATGTGCAATACCAATAATTAAATTTTATAATTTACCAGGTGTATGTAGAATATCAATAGCTTTATATAATTCTAAAAAAGATATAAATACATTTATTTTTTACTTAAAAAAAATAATTAAAAAAATTAAATAGATTATATATATGAAAAAAATAAATAAATTATTTAATATTAAAAAAATTATTAAAGAAATTAATTTATGTATTAATTCAGAAGAAAAAATAGATTATATAATATATTTAAGTAAATATTTACCAATAAACAATAAAAATTTAAGAAAAAAAAAATATATAATATATGGATGTTATAATAGTATATGATTAAAAATAAAAAAATATAAAAAAAAATTTAATATTAATGCCGATAGTAATACTTTAATAGTTAAAGGAATATTATTTATAATTTTATCAATATGTAATAATAAAACAAAAAAATACATTATAAATATAAACTTTATAAAGATTTTTAAAAAAATTAATTTATTTAAATATATAAATATTACTAAAAAAATTATAATACAAAAAATTGAATTATATATAAAAAATAAAATTTATAAAATGTAAAAATAAATATAAATTAATAATATAAAAATATTTTTTAAAATATAAAATATTAATTAATTTAATTAATAAATTGTTAAAAATAATTTAAATAATTTTAAAAAAATTAATATGAATAATATATTATTTAACATAATTAAAATCAGTTTATTAACTTTTATTGTAAAAATTATTGGATTTATAAAAGATATAGTTATAGCTAATAAATTTGGAATTAATATACATACAGATTCTTTTTATACATCATTTAAAATACAAAATTTATTTAGAAAAATTATTACAGAAGGTACATTATCATATATATTTATACCAATATTAAGTAAATATAAATTTAAAAAAAAAAAAAAAAATTTAGAACAACTAATAAGTTCAATGTATTTTATACTAATATTAGTATTATTTATATTAACAATAATATGTATCACTTTCTCTAATAAAATAATATTAATTATATACTCAGGATTTAAAAATAATTATAAAAAATTAGAATTAACAAATAAAATATTTAATTATACAATACCATTTATAATATTAATATCTTTATCTTATTTCTTAGCATCAATAATAAATTTATGAAATATTATTTATCCTATTATTACAATACAATTAATAACTAATATTAATATAATTGTATTTAGTATATTTATAAGTAAATTTTTAAATATATCAATAACTTCATTAAGTATACCAATAATAATAGGAGGAATAATACAGTTAACAATACAAAATATATATATAAGAAAAATACCAATAAAAATTAATATTAGTAAAATAAATTTTTTACATAAAGGAATATTTACAATTATTAAAAAATTTATACCAACAATATTAAATATATTAATATATCAAATATCACAAATTATTAATAATAATTTATCTTCATACTTTAAAGAAGGATCGATATCATGAATATATTATGCTGATAAATTAATAGAATTACCATTAAGTATTTTAGGTACAATGACAGGAACATTATTATTAGCAAAATTATCAAATAAATATAATAAAAAAGATATAAATGGATATAATAAATTAATAGAAAAATATTTACAAACAATTTTATTATTAAGTATACCAATATCTATATTCTTTTTAATATCATCAAAATTATTAATTATAACATTTTTTAAATATGGAAAATTTAAATATTTAGATGTAATTATGACATCTAAAATATTAAATATATACTCTATAGGACTTACAGCTTTAATATTAAATAAAATTTTTATACCATGTTATTATTCTCAACATAATATTAATATACCAAATCAAATATCTATTTTTATATTAATATTTTCACAAATAATTAATATTTTTACTATAAAAATATTTAAATATATAGGAATATCAATATCAATAATAATATCTTCATATTTAAATTGTTTTTTATTATATATACAATTAATTAGAAAAAAAATGTTTAAACATAAATATAAATGAAAAAATTTTATAATTAAAATTTTTATATCTAATTTATTAATATTATTATTTCTAAATAAATTAACTAATAATTTAGAAAAAATATTTATAAAATTTAATATTTATAAAAGAATTATAAAAATTCTATTATTACTTATATATACAATAATAATATATTCTTTAAGTTTATTTTTATTAAAAATAAATAAAGAAAAATTTTTTATTTAATTAATAATTTATTTTTTCTATTAATTATATAATTTTCATCAACATGATGATATAAATTATATTTATTAGTTCTATTATTAAAAACAAATAAAGGTATATTTATATTATTATTATGTGATCTACGATGACCTCTTTTAGATCTACTTTTTTTACTTTTTTGAACAGCCATTTTAACTCCTAATTAATAATATTATTTTTCTTAATTACATTTAATATATAATATAAATCATTTTCTAATTTAATATTAAAAAATATTCTTTTATTAAGAAAATAATGAAAAAATGAAATATAATTACAATGTAAAAATAATCTACTAATATTTTTTATATATAATTTTTTATTTAAGTACCTATTTCCATATAAATTATCAAACAATATTGGATAACCTATATAACTAGTATGCAATCTAATTTGATGAAATCTACCTGTAACAGGATAAACATTTAATAAAGTAAAATTATTAATATATTCTATAATTTTAAAATAAGTTAAAGATCATTTTAATTTTATATTTTTATAAAACTCTTGTTTTTTACTTATTATATAACCTTTTTTTTTATATTTAAATATAAATTTTGATACTTTATAAATTTCTCTTGGCCAATTACCATAAACTAATATATAATATTTTTTAATAATATTTGAATATTTAAATTGATTATTTAGATTTACTAGTATATTTCTGTTTTTAGAAATTAATAATAAACCTGAAGAGTACTTATCAAGTCTATGTACTAAATTTAAATATTTATTTGATTTTAAACTTCTATAAATATCAATTAAATTTAATCTAACTTTATTACCATCATGAACACTAATACCTGAAGGTTTATTAACTAATATTAAATAATTATCTTCATATATAATTCTATTAACAAATTTATCTATAATACTTTTATTTAAATATAAAAATTTATTTTTTTTTTTAAAATTTATTAAAGGAATACGTAATATATCATTAATATTTAATTTATAATTAAAACATATTCTACTATTATTAACTCTTATATTACCTTTTCTAATTAAAGAATATATTTTACTTTTAGGTAAATTTTTAATATTTTTAAATAGAAAATTATCTAATCTTTGATTAACATCATTAATACCAATTTTAAAAAAATTTATAAAAAATTTATTATACATATAATTATGTTTTTATTTTAAAATAAAATAAATATATAAAATATTATAAAATAATAATAATTTATTTATACATTATTATATACTAATAAATAAATCATTTAAAATAAATATAAAATTATATGAAAAAAATGTTAATAAATGCTACTCAAAAAGAAGAACTTAGAATAGCAATAATAAATAATAAAAAATTATATGATTTAAATATAGAAAACAACAAATATAAAAAAAAAAAATTTAATATTTATAAAGGTAAAATTATAAGAATAGAACCTAGTTTAGAAGCAGTATTTATAGATTATGGAGAATCAAAAAAAGGATTTTTACCATTAAAAGAAATTTCACCTAAATATTTTATTAATAAAAAAAATAATAATATTAATTATTTATATAAAGGACAAGAATTAATAATACAAATAACTAGAGAACAAATAGGTAATAAAGGTGTTGCTTTAACAACATTTATAAATTTAATAGGTAATTATTTAATTTTAATGCCAAATAATAACATTATAGGTATATCTAGAAAAATAGAAGGAAAAGAAAGAGAAAAAATACAAAAAATTTTAAAAAAATTAAAAATACCTAAAAAAATGGGATTAATAATTCGAACTTCAGGATTAGGAAAATCTATAGATACATTTAAATTAGACTTATCAATAAAATTAAAAATTTGAAAATATATTAAAAAAAAATTTAAAGAAAATAAATCACCTAGTTTAATATATAAACAAAATGATATATTTACAAGAATATTTAGAGATTATTTAAATAATGACATAAAAGAAATAATTATAGATAATAAAAACACTTATATATCTGCAATAAAATATATTAAAAAAATAAATAAAATTGATATATTAAATAAAATTAAATTATATAAAAAAGAAATACCATTATTTACTTATTTTAAAATTGAAAATCAGATTGAATCTGCTTTTAATAGAGAAGTAAGATTACCCTCAGGAGGTTCTATAACTATAGATATAAATGAAGCTTTAACATCTATAGATGTTAATTCTTCAAAATCTAATAAAGAAAAAAATATAGAAATAACAGCATTAAATACTAATTTAGAAGCTTCTAAAGAAATAGCTAAACAATTAAAATTTAGAGATTTAGGAGGATTAATAGTTATAGATTTTATAGATATGTCTATATTTGAAAATCAAAAAAAAGTAGAAAAAAAATTTAGAAAAATAATTAATAAAGATAAAGCTAAAACCCAAATAGGATATATATCTAAATTTGGTTTATTAGAAATGTCTAGACAAAGATTAAATCCATCATTAAAAGAATCAAGCTACTATATTTGTCCAAGATGTAAAGGAGAAGGTATTATAAGAGATAATAAATCTTTATCGCTTTTAATTTTAAGAACTATACAAGAAAAATCTTTTAAAAAAAACACAAAAGAAATACATGTTATAGTTCCTATTAATATAGGATATTATTTATTAAAAAAAAAAAAAGATATTCTATATAATATTAAAAAAAAAAATATTAAAACTATAATATTACCTAATAAAAATATTCAAACACCAAATTTTTCAATTTTAAGAATTAAACATAAAAAAAAAATAAAATATAAAAAAAAAACAAAATTAATAAAATTATATAATAAATTTAATAAAAAAAAAAATATGAAAAAAAACAAAAATATAACATTTAATAAAATTAATAATAATAATATAATAATAAATATAATAAAAAAAATATATGAATATATAAAAAAAAATTTATTAAAATTTAAAATTCAAAAATATTTTATATGTAATAGAATAAAATATAAAAATCATAATTTAAATATAATAAAAAATAAAAATATAATTAAATATGAAAATAAAAAAATATAATCATAAAAAAATAGAAAAAAAAATACAAAAATTTTGATACAAAAATAAAATTTTTAAATCAAATATAAATTATAAAAAAAAAAAATATTATTGTTTATCTATGATTCCATATCCATCTGGAAATTTACATATAGGACATGTAAGAAATTATATAATTGGAGATATTATATCAAGATATAAAAGATTAAATAATAAAAATGTTTTACATCCAATAGGATGAGATTCATTTGGATTACCTGCTGAAAACGCAGCTATAAATCATAATATATCTCCTAATAAATGAACTATTAAAAATATAAAAAATATGAAAAAACAATTAAAAAAATTAGGAATAAGTTATGATTGAGATAGAGAAATAATAACTTCTAATTCTAAATTTTATAAATGAGAACAATGACTATTTATTAAATTATTTAAAAATAATCTAATATATAAAAAAAAAGATATAGTTAACTGATGTTCATATGATAAAACAGTATTAGCAAATGAACAAGTAATAAATAATAAATGTTGAAGATGTAATAATAAAATAAAATATAAATATATAAATCAATGATTTATTAAAATAACTAAATATTCTAATATTTTATTAAAAGATATTAATAAATTAAAATATTGGCCAAAAAAAGTTAAAAATATGCAAATTAATTGAATAGGTAAATGTAAAGGATATAAAATAAAATTTAAAATTAGTAATTATAATAAAAAAATAAAATTATTTATAAAAAAAATACAATTAATAACAGCTATTACATATATTTGCATATCTATAAATAATAAAATTAATAAAAAAATAAAAAATATAAAAAAAAAAATTAAATATATTTTTTCTAAAAATAATAATATAAAAAAATATAAAAAATATTTCTTAATAAAAACTAAATTATTAGCTATTAATCCAATAACTAAAGAAAAATTACCTATAATAATAACAAATTTTACTAATGAATTATATAATTACGATTCATTACCTTTGATACCTGGATATTCAAAAAAACAATATAAATTTGCTAAATATTTTAATTTAAAAATAAAATATATTTTTAAAACATATAAAAATAATTTAAATAAAAAAATATTAATAAATTCAGGAATATTAGATAATTTATCAATTAAAAAATCAAAAAATTTAATTAAAAAAATATTAAAAATTAAAAAAAAAAAATATTATATTTTTAAATTAAAAGATTGAATAATATCAAGACAACGTTATTGAGGTGTACCTATACCTATAATTAAAAATAATAAATTAAATATACCTATAAATTATAATAAATTACCTATAAAATTACCTAAAAACCTTAAAATAAATATAAAAAATAAATTAAATCCATTAAAATTTAATAATAAATGAAAAAAAATCAAAATAAATAATAAATTATTTATAAAAGAAACTGATACTATAGATACATTTTTAGAATCATCATGATATCATATAAGATTTACATCACCTAATAGTAAAAATTATATATTTAATATAGAAAAAGCTAATTATTGATTACCAATTGATG
Organism: Candidatus Stammera capleta; assembly: GCA_002688505.1. Taxonomy (GTDB): domain Bacteria; phylum Pseudomonadota; class Gammaproteobacteria; order Enterobacterales; family Enterobacteriaceae; genus Stammera; species Stammera capleta. Next base: position 218,821 of record CP024013.1, on the reverse strand, counting down.
TATATATAGGTGGAATAGAACATGCAACAATGCATTTAATATATTTAAGATTTATACATAAATTTCTATATAATTTAGGATTAATAAAATATTCTGAACCAGTTAAAAAATTAATATGTCAAGGAATGGTTTTATCAAAAACATTTTATTATTTAAAAAAAAAAAAAAAAATATGAATTAATTATAAAAATGTAACTAAAATCAAGAAAACAAATAAAATTTATTATTTTAAAAAAAATACAAAAACACCAATAATATTTTATGGAATTAAAAAAATGTCAAAATCAAAAAATAATGGTGTTAAACCTAATAATATAATTAATAAATATGGAGCTGATACACTAAGACTATTTATAATATTTTCATCACCAATAGAAAAAAACTTAATATGAAACGATAAAAACATAAAAGGATGCTATAGATTCCTAAATAAAATATATAATATAAGTTTTTATTTAATTAATATTAAAATAAATACAATAAAATATAAAAAAATAAATAAAAAATATAAAAAGATTAAATTTTACTTAAATAAAACAATATATAAAGTAAATAAAAATATTAAAAAAAATTATTTTAATATTGCTATATCCGAAATTATGAAATTTATTAAAAAATTTAATAAATTTAAAATATTAAATAAAAAAGATTATTTATTATATAAAAAATGTATAAATTTTATAATTATATTAATTTATCCATTTACTCCACATATAAGTTTCTATATATGAAAAAAATTGAATAATAAAAATATTATAGATAATACAAAATGACCAAAATATTCAAAAAAAAAATTAATTAAAAAAAATATAAAATTAATTGTTCAAATTAATGGAAAAACAAAATATATTATTAAAATAAAAAATAAATTAGATAAAAATAAAATAAAAAAAATAATATATAAAAAAAAAATTATTAATAGATTTATAATAAATAAAAAAATAAAAAAAATTATATATATAAAAAATAAAGTAATTAATTTTTTAATTAAATAATTTATAAATGATAAAATTTAATATATTAAAAAATAACAAAATTAAATATAATATATATTACTTATTAGGAAATAATATAAAAAAAAAATATAAATACACAAATTATATAATTAAAAAAATAAAAAATATATATAAAAATATAATAATATATAATTTTTTTATAAATAAAAAATTTAATTGAAATTTAATAATTAAAGAAATATTAAATGAAAATATAATATCAAAAAATAAAATTTTTATAATAAATATAATAGAAAATATAAAAAATATTAATTACTTATTAAAAGAAAATATATTTAAATTAATAAAAAAAAAAATATATATAATATTAAAATTTGAAACAAAATTAAATATAAAAAATTTAAAAATAAAAAATAAAAAAATATTTTTAATAGAATTAAATAAAAAAAATAAATATAAATTTAAAAATTACTTAAATAAACAAATATATAATTTAATTAAACTAATTAACAAAAAAAAAATAAATAATTTATTTAAAATAATTAATAAACTTAAAAATTTAAATACAAATAAAATATTAATTTTAAATATTTTATTTAAAAATTTTATTAAAAATATAAATAATAATTATATTAATATATTAAATATAATAAAAATATTAAAATTATTTTATAAATATGAAAAAAATTATAAATTATCTAATAATTTATCATGAAATGATATACAATTAATTTGTATTTATTTAATTAAAATAATTTAGAATAATTAACAATATATATTTAATCTTTTTCTAAAATTAGTATTTTTATTATAAATTACTTTTATACTATTAATTAGTATATTTATATCACCATAAATAATAATTTTTTTTTTAGATCTACTTAAAGCAGTATATATAATATTATTATTTAATATATTAATAAATTTATTAGGTAAAATTAACAAAACATTATCATATTCAGAACCTTGAGATTTATGTACTGTTATTGATCAAGCATTTATTAAATTATTATATAATATAAATGGATGAAAATAATTTATCTTTTTATTAAAATATAATCTTAAATTATTTTTTTTATCAGATACAAAAAAACCTAAATCACCATTATATAACTTTAAATCATTATTATTTTTAGTAATTAAAACAGGTTCACCTAAAAAATGAATTTTATCATTAAAATTAAATAAAAATTTATTTTTAAATAAATTATATATATAATTATTAATTAAATTATTTACGAAATAAACACCATTTTTAGTTTCTTTTAATATACAAATTATTTGATCTTTTTTAAAAATATTAAATATTTTATTTATATCAAAATTATATAAAATAAAATTTATATAATTTTTATAAAATTTAATACATAAATCTAAAAAAAAATCATAACCAAATTTATTAGAATCATAAAAAATAATATTAGAAAAAGAATTATTTAAAAAATATTTATATAAAATATTATAATCTTTATTTTTAATTAAGTTTAAAAAAATACCAATATTTTTATTATCATTAATATAACGATAATTTTTCTTTAATATAAATATATTTTTATAATATAAAAAACAATTAAGATAATCTTTAAAAAAAAAATTATCATAAATAATATTACAAATATTATTAAATATAGAAATAGATTCAACAGAATCTAATTGATTATAATCTCCTATTAATATTAATTTAGTATAACTATTTAAAGATGATAATATATTATAAAAAATATTTAAACTAATCATAGAACACTCATCTATAATTATATAATTTGATAATATTTTATTATTTTTATTAAATTTTAGATAATTATATAAATAATTAAATCCTAAAAATTTATGTATAGTTAAACATTTACTAGGTAAAATTTCTTTTAAATCATTACTAATATTTAATAAATTATAAATATTATTTAAACAGTCAGTTAATCATGAAGATAATTTACCAGTAGGAGATAATAAAATAATACTATTTTTATCTTTAAATTTAAATATTTTATATAATAAAATTATTATTTTAATAATTAAAGTACTTTTACCTGTACCTGGAGAACCAGTAATTATAGTAATTTTATTAAAAATAGAACTTAATATAATTTTTTTAAAATTCAAATTTAAATTTAAATTTTTAATATATATATTTAAATATTTTAAATATATATCTTTTTTAAATTTAACATAAAAATTTTTACTTAAATAAGTTATAACATAATTTTCATAATATCAATTTTTATATAAATAAATACAATCATTATATAAAATAAAAGGAGTATTTTTTTTATTAAATCATAAACTAATAATATAACAATCCAACATTAAATTTATACAATTTTTAATTTTAATATGTTTATTAAAAAAAAAATATAAAAATTCTAAAATATATTTAGAAAAAAAAATATTTTTATTAAAAAAATCATTTAAATATACAAAAATATGACCTAACCTGTTTGATAAACTTAATATACAAGCAAATAATATATATATATAACTATTATTATCTTTTTTAAAATAAAATAATTTAGAAAAATTTATATCTATTAAATTTAATTCTTTTTTTTTATAAGCATTTAATAAAAAATTATTAACTCTATTTTTCATAAAATAATTTTTTTTTTCTAAAAAATTTACTTAATTTATTAATTAATTCATATTTAGGTTTAATAAAATAAATACCAGTTAAACTTTTATTATTAGTATCCAAAAAAATACCTCTTAAAAATATATAATATATACCACCAAAATTATTTTTATAACTATAATTTTTATATTTCATTTTCAAAAATTTATGTAAAGCTAAACAGTATATTTGATATTGTATATCATATCTATTTTTACACATTAATTTCAACATATTTTTATAATTATACGATGAATAATGATAATCAATTCAATTAGTTTTAAAATCTACAATATAATATTTATTATTAAAATTAAATATTAAGTCTATTACACCATTTAAAAAACCATTAAAATTAAAATTTAAATCATTAATAACACATTTTTTAGAAATAAAATCATATTTATTAATAATATTTAAATAATCTATAAAATTAAATTTTTTATAAATATATAAAAAAAAATCAAATTCTTTATAAATATTTAAAATATTTTTATTACATAAACTTATATTTAAATAATTTAAATTAACATTTAATAAATTAAATAAAATATTCTTAACTAAAAAAAAATATTTTTTATCAATATTAAATTCTTTTAATTTAAATAATAAATAATTTATATTAAAATTAAAATTATTAAAATTAATATTTTCTATAATATTATGAAAAAAATTACCTATTTTTTTACCTCTCAATAATATATTATTATTTATAATATTTTTATTAACATTATTTTTTAATAAAATAATTTTATTTTTTATATTAGAATAATTTAAAATAAATTTATTATTTTTAATATTAAATTTCTTAATTTTTAAAACAGATTTTATTCTATTAGATTTATAAATAAATATATCTTTATAATTATTTATATATTTATATATTTTAATAAATTTAATTAATATATTTTTATAATTAATATTATTTTTTATATAATCATATAAATTTAAAAAAATTTTTTTTTTATTTATACCAAAAATATTATTAATATACTTTTTACTAAACATTTTATTATTAATATTATAATTATAAATAAAAATATTACATTGATATATTGATCTAGTAATTGCAACATAAAAAAGTCTAACTTCTTCAGAAACTATTTCTTCCATCATTAATTTTTTTCCATAATATGTTTTATATAAATCTAAACTAAAAATAAATTTTTTACGATCATAAAAATAAAAAAAATTTTTATTAACTTTTAAATCTATTAAAAATGGTAACCAAACAATATTATATTGTAAACCTTTAGATTTATGTATGGTAGAAATATTTATTGATTCTTTATTATAATAAGGTGACCTAATATAATATTTATTTTTAAATATATTTATTTTATTAAAAACTTTATCTTCTAATCACTTTAATAATAAAAATTTATTATTTTTCTTTAAATAAATATATTGTAATATCTCAGCCAAATGTAAAATATTAATTATATACTGACTTTTATTTATAATATTATTAATAATACTTTTTTTTTTTTTTATAATATATTTAATCATATAATATATTCCAAAATTATTTCATAAATCATAATATAAATAAAATTCATCTATAAATATATTTAAATAATAATTATTATTTATATAACTATTAATATTAAAAATATTAAAACCAAAAATAGATGTTAATAATATATTTTTAATATTAATTTTAGACATAGGAAATAATATACATTTTAATATATAAATAATATCTTTTGCTTCTAAAGTATTAAAAATACTATCTTTATTATTATTGTAAAAAATAGGTAAATTAAAATCTTTAAAAACATCCAAAACTATTTTAATATCTGAATTACTATAAACTAATATACAAAAATCAGAAGGATATAAATTACGTTTATTACATTTATAATCTAATATATATTTGTTTTTATTATTTAATAAATTTATTAATTTAATAGCACAATATTTTGCTAAATTATATTTAAAATTTTTATAATTTAAATCTTTAAATATATAAAATTTAATTGAATTATCAATATTATTTTTATTTAATATATATAATTTTTTATTATCTACATTAGATTTTAATTTTATATAAAATATATCACTATATATAAAAAAATTTTTAACTCTAGTAAATAAATAATTAAAACTTTTATTTAAATAATAAGAAGAACGTCAATTTATATTACAAGTATATATACATTTTATATTTTTTTTAGCATAAATATAACTAAAAATATTAGCACCTCTGAATGAATATATTAATTGTTTAGGATCTCCAATTAATACTATTTTAGTTTTAAAACTAGAATTATTTTTAATATAAATTTTATTAAAAATATAATACTGATTAATATCAGTATCTTGAAATTCATCTATTAAAACTATAGGATAATTTTTTCTAATATAATTAATTAAAAATAAATTATTACTATTATTATTTAAAAAACTATTAAATTTATTTATTAAATCATCAAAACTAATTAAAAATTTTTCATTTTTTTTAAATTTAATATTATTTTTAACAAATTTTAAACAATCCAATAAAATATAATTATATAAATCATTTATTATATATAATATATAATCTATAAATATTAATATATAATTATTATTAAAAATAATATTTTTATAATTATATAATAAATATTTATAACTTAATTTATATAAATTTTTAGGAATATTAAAATCACATGTATTATTTTTACATCAATTATTTATTTCAAAAAAAAAATTATTTAAATTTTTTAAACTAAAAACTTTATATTTAAGATTTAAAAAATAATTATATAAATATTTACTATTTAATAATCATTCTCTCTTAAAAAAATTAATACTATTTAAAATATTATAATAACAATATTTAATAGAATTAAATCTTTTTATTTTAAAATTATATTTAATTTTATTAAAATTATAAATTTTAATTATATCATTAAATAAAAATTTATAACTTGATCAATATTTTAATACAATTAAAATTATATTTTCTTCTAATATAGATATATATTTATATCAATAATAAATAGTTGATTCATAAATAAAATTATATTCATCAGATAATATTTTAGAATTAAAATCTATATTAAATTCTATAAAATTATTAAATATAATTTTTTTACAAAACCCATGTATTGTAAATATAGAAATAGAATCAATATTATTTTCTATTTGAATTAATAAGTTTAATATATTAGGAATATATTTAATATAATTAAAAATATTTATTATATTTTCGTTAACACAAAAATTTTTAATACATGATTGTTTTAAATTTCTTATATTATTTAAAATTCTACTTTTAATTTCTAATGATGCCAAATCAGTAAAAGTAACTATTAAAATATTATTAATTAATAAATTTGAAAAATATTTATCAATATTAATATTTAATAAAAATCTTAAATATAATAATGAAATTATATTAGTTTTACCTGTACCTGCAGAAGATTCAATTAAATTACTTTTATATAAATTACTATTTAAATAATCAAAAATATTATTCATTAATATACTAATACTTTTTAATTTTCATATATTTTAACATAGGTAATAATCATTTTTTAGAATTACTAATAATTAAATTAATATCAATAATATAATTATTTTTAATTAAATAATTAATATAAACATTATTTAAACCATAAAAAACATAATTATTATTTTTATTTTTTATTAAATATTTTATTTTAAAAAATAAAGATTTAATTATTTTATAATTATTAAATAATTTTTTTTCTTTAAAATTATAAATATTTTTAAATATTAAATCACTTAATTTTGGAAAAAATAATAATGGATTTTTAATACCATATAAAAAACCATTTATATAATAATATAACAAATCTTTAGATAAATATATATTTAATTTATTAAATATAAATATATTATTATATCCATATAAAATACTTTTTTTATAAAATCCTAAACAACAATATATTAAATGATCTATTCAAAATAATAAACCATCTATTAAATTTAAATTTTTAGGTAAATATTTAAAATGATTAAAATCATTATTTATACTTAAAGTACCATTTAAAAAAATATTTTTTATAATAATTGAAAATTTATATTCTTTATAACTAAAAGATATATTATTAATATAATTAAATAATTTAATAATATTAAACATTTCTTTTTTTCATAAAATTTTTCCAAAATTTCCTAAAGGAATTAAATTAAATTTTTGTAAATATAAATAAAAATTTTTATTAAATTTATTACCAATTAATAAATCATTAACAATTTTATTCTTAAATATATAAAAATCTTTTATATTATAATTTAAATTATTTAAATTATAATTTAAATCTTCATAAAAAAAAATTTTTAATGAAATATTAAAAAAAAATTTTATAGGATCAAATCAAAATTTACAAAAATCTTTTAATAAAATATTATTTTTAGTTTTATTTAATATATAAAAATTATTATATAATAAATTTTGTTTATTATTATTTAATTTTTTTTTATTCTTAACATTAAAATATAAATTTTTAATACTAATTTTTGATAAATTAAATATATTAATATTTATATAATTTAATAAATTATCTAATAGAATAGATGGAAAATATTTTTTATTATTATTCAATGATAAACTTATATAACTCATATATATTTTATCTTGTGCTAATATACAATTTTCCAAAAATAAATATTTATCATTTTCTATTTTATTTCTATCACCAAATTTAGGATATAAATACATTAAATCAAAATTATAATTTAATATATTTTTAGGATAAATATTTAAATTTAAACCTAATATACAAATTATTTTAAAAGGTAATGATCTTAAATAAGAAATTGAACTAATATTTATATGATTAATAGAAAATTGAATATTTTTTCTTTTTTTTTTTAATAAAATTAATATTATTTTAATAAAAATAGAACTATTAATTTTTTTATTAAAATTAATAATTTTATAATCATCTAATAATATATTCAAATAATTTTTATTTAAGAAATAACAATTTTTAATTAAATTTTCAGAAAAAAAATCTTCTATTAAATTAAAATATAAAATTATTCATTTATTTAAAAAATACTCTTTTCTAAACTTATTTTTTCAATATAATATTTTAAAAACAAAATCAGAAAATTTACCTATAATATTATGTATAAAATTACTATCTAATAAATTATAACTATAAATATTATTTCATATACAATATTTTTTATTTATTGCATAACCTAACAATAAACTTTTAATATTTTCAATAAAATCTTTATAATTAATTTTATTTAAAATTTTTTTATCAAAATCAAAATTATTTATATCATTAAAAAAATTAATTTTCTTAATTAAATCTATAATAAAATTTAATTCATTATTATCAATATCAAATTTTTCTAATATAATATTATTTTTTAATAAATTTAAAAATTTATATGAATTTAAATCAATATCTTTTATATTTAAAATACTTTTTAAAAAATTATAATTATTATCATAATCATAAAATTTATCTAAAATTAAATATGGTAAAATTTTATTATATTTATAACTTGAAAAAACTAAATTAATATAAAATAAATATTTTTTAATATCTGTAATAACTACAATAATTTCATTATATTTATAATTATATTTAAAAATTAATTTTAATAAAAATTTTTTTAATTTATAAACTTCATCTAAATAACCATAACAAGACTTTATTATTATAGAATCATCAATAAAATTTAATTTATTTAAAAAATTAAATTTATAATTATAAAAATATAATATATTTTTTTTTACATAACCTAATATATTTTTTTCAAAATTTTTATTAAAATATTTAATTTCATGTACATATTTATAATTTAAAATTATATACAAATATTCTGCAAAAATTTTCGCATAATATAATATTATTAAATTTGAATTATATAAATTATAATTACTTTTTAATATATTATTATTAATATTAAAAAAATTATTAATATCATATCAATATTTTTTTGATGGGTTAATCAAAAAATAATGAATATTTATATGTCTAGATATAAAATAAATTATATCTAAATATAATGGAGGTAAATTATATACATTAAAAATATAAATATTATTATAAGAATTTTTAAATAAATTATTTTTATTTTTTAGAATATTTAAAAAATTAAATAAAACCTTAGATCTATATAATTTACAATTAAAATTTTTAAAATAAAAATTTAAAATTTTTTTTCATAAAATAGATTGTCATATTTGATTATCATCATTAATATTACTATCTAATATAGAATTTTCTCAATTAATTAATAAATTTGGTCTATAAACTAAATATTTATCATATAAATCTGATATTTTATAACATAAATTAAATAATTTATTATAATTTAAATCATTCTTTAAATACCTATTTAATTTTAAAAAATTACTATTATTAATTAATTTAGGTAATATATTTAATATTACAAAAAATAAATTTATTTTACTAAAATAATTAATATCCGATATATTATTAAAAAATAATTTACATAACTTTCATATAAATTTAGCAGTTAATAAAAATTTATAATTTGCAAATATATCTAAATATTTACTAAAAAACATTTTTAATTTTAATGTAACATTACTATTAGATACTAAAATAGTATTATCATAATAAGTATTAAATTTTTCTTTTTTTAAAACATATAAAAACATATGTTTTAATATCTTAAAATCATTAGATTGATATAATATAAACATTTTAAATTAAATATATATACTTAAATAAATTTTTTAATATACAAATTAAATTTTCAAAAAAAATAGAAAAAAATAATAAATATAAACAAATTAAATATTCTAATTTTTTATTACTAATATAAAAATAAGGAAATTTTAAATAAATTTTAAAAGGTCAAAAAACATTTACACCTTTAATACTTAACATATCAGCTAAAATATGACTAAAGTAACCTATAAAAAAACCATATTTAGTACTAATATCAATCTTAAATAAATATAAAAATATAAAATTAAAAATAATATATATAAAAAATATAAAAATAAAACTATGTGTAATTTTTCTATGACCAAAATATTTATATATAAAATATGAAATAAATTTAATTTTATTACCTATAAAAGAATTAATATGATCTATATCAGGTAATAAACTAGAAAATAAACTAAATATAACTAAATTAAATAAATTAATTTTATAATTTAAACAAAAAAACTTAATAAAAATTATACAACAAAATAAAGAAAAGATTAAATGATTATTAAAAGACATATTTAATATTTAAAATTATTATTTTATTATATATAATACTATAAATATATTTAAATATATTCATTACCTAAAATAAAATAAATTATATATATAATAAAATGAATAAACTTAATAAAAATGATCATAGAATAATTAATAAACATATAAAAATATTTTATATTCAAAAAAATAATCCAGGAATTATTTATTGAAAAAATAATGGATTAATAATAATTAATATAATTAAAAAATTAATAAGAGAAAAAATTAAAAAATATAAATATAAAGAAGTAAAAACAGCATATTTAATACCTAAAAAAACATGAAAAAATAGTGGACATTGAAAAAATTATAAAAAATATATTTTTAATATAAATAAAAATATTAAATTATGTTTAAAACCTATGAATTGTTTAGGACATATAGAAATATTTAAAAATAATATTAAATCATATAAAAAATTACCTATAAAAATTTCAGAATTTGGTATTTGTCATAGAAATGAACCTTCAGGTTCATTATATGGTTTAATGAGAACTAAATCATTTATTCAAGATGACGCACATATTTTTTGTACAAAAAAACAAATTAAAAAAGAAATTATTAAATGTATAATTATAATCAAAAAAATATATAAAATATTTAAAATAAAAGAAATATATATATATATTTCTACTAGACCAAAAAAATATTTAGGTAAAAAAAGTAAATGAAATAAAATAGAAAAAAAATTAATAAATATTTTAAAAAAAAAAAATATAAATTTTAAAATTAATAAAAAAGAAGGAGCTTTTTATGGACCAAAAATAGAATTTTTAATAAAAGATAAAAATAATAAAAAATGACAATGTGGAACAATACAAATAGATTTTAATTTATCAAAAAAATTAAAAGTTTATTTTATAGATAAAAATAATACTAAAAAAAATCCCATTATAATACATAGAGCAATATTAGGATCTTTAGAAAGATTTATAGGTATATTAATAGAAAATAATAAAGGTTGATTACCTATATGGTTAACTCCAATACAAATTGTAATATTAAATATTTCAAAAAAACATATAAATTATTGTAAAAAAATTTTTAAAATATTAAATAAATATAATTATATAAGATGCTTAATAGATATAAAAAGTAAAAAAATAAATTTTAAAATACGTAAATATACTTTACAAAAAATTCCTTATATAATAATATGTGGTGATCAAGAAATAAATTTTAAAAAAATTAATATAAGAAATACAATAAAAAATACAAATAAACAAAAATATTTAAAATATATTATAAAAAAAATTAAAAATAAAACTAAAAAAATATTTAAAGGAAAAAATTATTAAAATTAATAAAAAAAATACTCAAAAATCTATATTTAATATAAATGATAATATTAAATCTAAAATTATAAGAATAACAGGAGATAATATAATAAAAAATAAAATTATAAAAACTAAAAAAGCATTATACATAGCTAAAAAACTTAATATGGATCTAGTAGAAATTAATTCTAAAACTAATCCACCTATATGTAAAATATTAAATTATAATAAATTTATATATAGACAAAATAAAAAAATAAAAAAAAACAAAAATAAAAACTTTATAATTAAAGAAATTAAATTTAGACCAAATACTAATAAAAATGATTATAATACAAAAATTAAAAAAATAAAAAATTTAATTAATAAACACTATAAAATTAAAATTATAATAAGATTTAAAGGTAGAGAAGTAATACATAAAAATATAGCAATAAAAATGTTAAATAATATAAAAAAAAAATTAAATAAAATATCTAAATTAGATTTTTTAAATAATAAAATAGAAAATAATCAAATGATAATGATATTTAAACCTAATAAATAATATTAAATATATGATAAAAATTAAAACTACTAAATCAATCAAAAAAAGAATTAAAAAAACTTCACTAGGAAAAATAAAATTTAAACATTCAAATTTAAATCATATATTAACAAAAAAAAATAGAAATTATAAAAGAAAATTAAAAAAAAAATCTATTCTTAAAAAAAATAAACAAATTAAAAAATTTATACCATACATATAAAATTTAAGGAAAAAAAATGGTAAGAGTTAAAAAAGGTAAAAATAATAATAAGTACCATAAAAAAATATTAAAATTATGTAAAGGATATTATGGAGCAAGATCAAGATGTTTTAAATGTGCTAATCAAGCCTTTATTAAATCTGGACAATATTCTTATAGAGATAGAAAAAAAAAAAAAAGTTACTTTAGAAAAATATGAATAATACAAATAAATGCAAAAGTTAGAGAATATGGAATTACATATAACATATTTATAAATAAATTAAAAAAAAAATCAATTAATATAAATAGAAAAATATTATCAAATATTATAAATTATCATCCTAAAATATTTAATAAACTAATATCTATTATTAAAAAATAATATAATTTAAATGTTAAATTTAATAAAAAAAATAAAAAAAAAAAATAAAAATATTAAATATATAAAAAAATATAAAAAAATACATAAAATATATATAAAATACTTTGGAAAAAAAGGATATTTTAATATAATTATGAAATTATTTAAAAATATACCTTATGATATAAAACCTAAAATAGGAAAAAAAATTAATAAATTAAAAAAAAAAACTATACATTTAATAAATAAACAAAAATTATATATTAAAAAAAAAATAAAAAAAAAAATTAAATTTATAGATATATCATTACCCGGAAATAAAAATATTATATATGGAAATTTACATCCTATAACAATAACAATTAATTGAATAGAAAAATTTTTTAATGAATTAGGATTTAAAACAATATATAATTATGAAATAGAAAATATATATTATAATTTTGATTCACTAAATATTAGTAAAAATCATCCTACTAGATCTAAAAAAGATACATTTTGAATTAATAGAAAAAAATTATTAATTACTCAAACATCATGTATACAAACAAAATATATGAAAAATAAAAAACCTCCTATAAAAATTATATCTATAGGTAATGTTTTTAGAAAAGATTTTGATAAAACTCATACTCCAATGTTCCATCAAATAGAAATATTTTTAGTTGATTATAATATAAATTTTAGTAATTTACTCTATATAATAAAAAATTTTTTAAATATATTTTTTGATAAAAAAATTAAAATCAAAATAATAACATCTTATTTTCCATTTACTGAACCATCCGCAGAAATATATATAAAAAATTATAAAAATAATTGAATTGAAATAATAGGATGTGGTTTAATACACCCCAAAATTTTAAAAAATGTTAATATTAACTATAATATATTTTCAGGACTAGCCTTTGGAATTGGTATAGAAAGATTAACAATGGTAAAATATAAAATTAATAATATTAAAAAATTATATAAAAATAATATAGAATGATTAAATCAATTTTAAAAATATGAAATTTTACTTACAATGAATAAAAAAATACATAAAAAAAAAAGAATTAAACATTAAAAATATAAAAAAAAAGTTAAATAATAATGGTTTTGAAACAAAAATAAAATTTATACCACAAAACTTTATAAAAACTAAAATTATAAAATATAAAAAAATAAAAAATAATATATCTTTAATAAAAATTATATTAAATAATCTAATAATAAATTTAAAAATAAAATATAAAAAAAATATAAATAATAAATATATATGAATAAATAAAAATATATATAAAAATAAAATATATAAAAATAATATATTTTTTATTAAAAAACAAAATATAAACAATAAATATTATTTAATAATTAAAAAATATATATCATTAAATAATAAAAAAGAAAAATTTTTAGAGATAAATATTCCATATAATAGAATTGATTGTAATAATATATATAATATTTCAAAAGAAATATGTATTTTAAATAATAAAAAAATTAAAAAAAAAAAAATAAAAATAAAAATTAAAAATAAATATTTTTTTAATTTAAAAATAAAATTTTTAAATAAATGTTTTAAATATATAAAAAATTATAAATATTTAATTATAAATAATTTAAATATAAAAAAAAATAGTATACCTTACTTTATTAAAAATAAAGTAGAAAATATGGGATTTACAATCAATAATAATATACTAGATATAATAAATTTTATATCAATTGAATTTGGTCATATAATTATATGTTTAGATTTTAATAAAATTAAAAATTATAAATTATATATACAAATTAACTATAATTCTAATAAAACAAATAAAAATATAATATTAAAAACAAATAAAGAAATAATTTTAAAAAATTTTAATAAATATAATAAAAAATTTTTACCAAATAAAAAAACAAAAAAAATTATAATAATATCATTATTATTTAAAAAAAATTTTATATATAATAATTATAATAAAAATAATTATAATATATTACTTACATATAATAATAATTTAAATAATGAAATACAATTTGATTCTATAAAAAAACTATTATTTATAATAAAAAATATTTGAAATGGAAACATAATTCTATTTAAAAATATAAATAATATAATAAAACAAGAAAAAATTATTAAAATAAAATATTCAGAAATAAAAAAAAAAATAGGAATATACATAAAAAAAAATATAATTTTAAACATATTAAAAAAAATTAATTGTAAAATACAATTTAAAAAAAAAATTATATTTATTAAACCTCATAATACAAGATATGATTTAAATATCAAAGAAGATTTTATAGAAGAAATAATAAAATTTTATAAATTTAAAAATATAAAAAGTAAAAAATTAAAAACAACATTTAAAATTATAAATAATAGTCAATATTCAAAAAATATAAATAATATTAAACAATTTTTATCTAATATTGGATACACAGAAATAATAAATTTTCATTTTAGTAATAAACTAAAAGAAAAAAAATTTAATAAAAATACCAAAAATATTAAAATATTAAATCCAATATCTAATAAAATGTCAATATTAAGATCATCTTTAATACCAGAATTAATAAATAATGTTATATATAATATAAAAAGAAAAAACGATAATATAAAATTATTTGAAATAGGTACTTGTTATAAAATTATAAATAAAAAATTTATATTAAAAAAAAAAATATCACTAATAATATATGGAATAAAATATGAAAAAAATTGAATAAATAAAAAAAATAAAATCTTTAATTTTTATGATATTAAAGGAGATATAGAATTACTTTTAAAAAAACAAAATAAAATTAAACATTTTTATTTAAAAAAAAGTAAATATAAATTTTTAGATAAATTACAAAATACTAATATTTTTATTAAAAATAAAAAAATAGGATTTCTTGGTATGATTAATAATAAACTAAAAAAAAAAAAAATTATCAAATATCCTATATTTATAGCTGAAATAAATTTAAATAAAATTTTATATCCATTAAAATATAAAATAAAAAAATTATCTAAATATCCACATAATACAAGAGATATTACATTAATAATAGATAAAAATATATCTATAAATCTAATAATAAATGAATGTAAAAAAATAAATAATATTAAAAAAATAAAATTAATTAATTTTTTTTTAAATAAAAAATTAAATGAAAAAAATCAAAAAAATATAACATTAAATTTAACTATACAACATAATAAAAAAACTTTAAAAGAAAAAGAAATAAATAAAATAGTAATAAAATGTAAAAAAATTTTAAAAAAAAAATTTAATGCTTTAATAGATATAAATATAAAATAAAAATAAATTTTTTATAAAATAAAATATTCAATTAAAACAAAATTTATATTAAAATATAAATAATATTAATTAATATAAAATATATCAAATAAAACATTAAAATAATGAATATACAAATTAAAAAATATTTAATTAAAACTAAAGATAAAAAAAAATTACCAATTATATATTATAATAATAATAAAAATAATAAAAAAAATAAAAAAATTATATTAGTAATATCAGAAATATTTGGATTAAATAATCATATAAAATATATATGTAAAAAATTAATTAAAAATAATTTTATTTGTATATCTCCTCAATTATTTTTTAGAATTAAAAACATAACATTTAAAGAAAAAATAAATATTTTAAGAAAAAAAATTAATGAATTATCAGATAAAAAAGTAATAAATGATTTAGATAATTTAATAAGTTGAATTAAAAAAAAATTTAAAATTAATAATATATCAATGATAGGATTAAGTTGAGGAGGTAGAATAACATGATTATATTCTTATATAAATAATAAAAAAATAAATAAATCAATTGTTTTATATGGAAGAATTAATAATATTAAAAATAAAAAACACCCTATACATCCAATTGATTTCGTAAATAAAATTAAAATACCAGTATTAGGTATATATGCAAAAAATGATGAAATAATAACAAAAAAAGAAATATACAATTTTAAAAATATTATAACAAACAAAAAAATTAAATTAATAATATATAATAAATGTAAACATGGATTTTTAGATAAAAAACGTAAATCTTATAATAAATACATATCTAAAAAAACTTGAAAAAATATATTAAATTGATTTAATAATAATAATATTAAATAATATATTTAATTATTGGAATATAATTATGAAAAAAAAATATTATAATAATAACTATTTTGAAAAAACAAATAAAAATACATTAATTACTTACATAAGTAATGTATATGCCTGAATGTCTTTTGGACTTTTAATTACCGCATTTACATCATGATACACTATAAAAATACCTTTTATATTAGAATTAATATTTTTAAATAAATTTTTTATTTTTATTTTACTTATTTTACAATTAATGATAGTTTTAATACTATCTAATTCAATAAATAAATTAACAGCAAAAACAGCAATAATATTATTTATTCTATACTCTATATTAACTGGATTATCTATTTCAAGTATATTTCTAATATATACATATTCATCAATATGTACTTCATTTTTTATAACTAGTATAATGTTTGCTATAATGAGTATTTGAGGTTATACAACAAAAAAAGATTTAACTGAAATAGGTAATTTATCATTAATGTGTCTAATAGGTATATTAATATCAAGTATAATAAATATATGATTAAAAAATTCATATATTATTTGAGTTACATCATATATAAGTATAATTATTTTTACTATATTAACTGCATGAGATACACAAAAATTAAAAGAAATAGGTAATAATATAATTATAAAACATAATGATCAATTAAAAAAATATTCTATATTAGGAGCTTTACTATTATATTTAGATTTTATAAATATATATTTATTAATATTAAAAATATTAGGAATAAAATTAGATAAGAATAAAGAAGAAAAAGAAAATAAAAATTAATTAATTTATATACCTTCTTATTTATTTATTTAAAATTATAAATAATTTTAAGAAGGTATAAAATTTTAAACATTATAATTTTTTTTTCTTATAATTTAAATAAGATTTTTTAATTAAAATTTTAGATTTATCAATACCATATCAATTATCAACTTCTACTCATTTATTTTTATTTAAAAATTTATAATTATTAAAAAAAAAATATATTTTTCTTAATATTAATTTAGATATGTCAGAAATATCATGAATATCATTATATTCACTAGAAATATTATAATTAGGTATAGCTATAATTTTATCATCTTTACCTGATTCATCAACCATTTTTAATATTCCAATAGGACGACTATGTATTACAGTACCTGTAATAATACTATAATTACATATTAATACTACATCTAAAGGATCTCCATCATTAGATAATGTTTTATTAATATAACCATAATTAAAAGGATAAAAAACAGGTGTATTTATAAATCTATCTACTAAAATACTATCATATTTTTTATTAACTTCATATTTAATTAAAGAATGCCCATAAGAAATTTCTATTATAACAAAAATATCATCAGGTACATTTAAACCACAAGGAATATTATTAAAACTCATATATATTCACCATATAAATAAAATAAATTATTGATTAAAAATATACGTATAATATAATTATATATTATATATTATAAATATTTTAATTTTAAAATATGAATAAAAATAAAAAAATTATAAAATACTATAAAAAAAATATAATTAAAATTTTTAAATTTATAAAATTATATATAAAATCAAAAATACATATTAATATAAAATTTATAATAGGAAAAGAAATAAAAATAAAAAATCAAAAAATAGAAAATATAGAAATTAAAAAAAATCAATATATATATATTTATATTTATATAAATAAAAAAAAATGTAAATTTATATGTAATAATTTTAAAAAAAAAACTATACTACAATTTATTAATTACTTAAATAATACTATAAATTTTATATCTAAAGATAAATATAATAAACTACCATCTAAAAAATTATTTAATAAAAAATATAAAAAAAACTTAGGAATAATATTTAATGATCATATTAATACTAATGATATAATAAATTTATGTAAAAATATTGAATTAAATTCAATAAATTTTAATAAAAACATTTTAAGTGATGGTGTTATATTTCAAAAATATACTTATTATAATTTTATATCTAATAATTATAAATTAATTAAATATTATTTATCAAAAAATTATATTATAATGAATAATTTATTTTATAATAAATCAAACATTATGACATATAATACTAAATATATATATACACATAAACTATCAGATTTAATAAATTATTCACATAAAATACCAAAAAAAACATATAAAGAACTTATAAAAAAAATAAATCCTAAAAAAATTAAAACACAAATATCTAAAATAATTTTTACTAAAGAAATAACTTCTGAAATATTTTATTATTTATATAAATCTATTAAAGGATCTAATATATTTTATAAAACATCATTTATGTTAAATAAATTAAATAAAAAAATATTACCAAAATGAATAAATATAATAGAAAATCCATTTATATATAAAGGTGTAGGATCAAAACCATTTGATAATGAAGGATTAAATACAAAAAAATATATAATTATTAAAAAAGGTATTTTAAAAACATGAATATTAAATACAAAATGATCTAAAAAATTAAATATAAAAAATACATTTAATTCAGGAGGAATACATAATTGATGCTTTATTAAAAATAAAATTAATATAACTTTTAAAAAATTAATTAAAACTATGAAAAATGGTATTATAATAAATAATTTATTAGGACAAGGAATAAATATTAATAATGGATTTTTCTCTAAAGGAGCTTCAGGATTTTTAGTAAAAAATAAAAAGATTAAATATCCTATACATGAAATAACAATATCAGGAAATTTAATAAAATTATTTAAAAATATAAAATATATGAGTAATGATATTAATACAAATTCTAAAATTAGAAATGGATCAATTTTAGTAAAAAATATACAAATATCAGGTAAATAAAATTATATTTTAAATTTTAAATAAAATAAATTAATATTTTATATTAATTTATTTATTATTAATTTAATAAATTTTTACATTTTAAAATATCTAAAATATTTGATATATACTTTATTACATTAATTTGACCTTTATTTACTCAAATTCTAGAATCATAAAATTTTTTATTAGGACTATAATTTCCTTTTGGGTTACCTAATTGAGATTGTAAATAATATCTATTATTTTTATAATAATTTAAAATACCTAATCAATAATTTCACTGAATATCAGTATCTAAATTAATTTTTACTACACCATAATTTATTGATTCTTTTATTATTTTAAAATCAGTACCTGAACCTCCATGAAAAACAAAACTTAAAGGATTTTTTTCATTAATAAAATTATTATATTTCTTAATTAATTTTTGAGCATTATATAATATTTTAGGATATAAAATAACATTACCTGGTCTATAAACTCCATGAGTATTTCCAAAAGAAGCAGCTATTAAAAAATTACTATTAATTTTAATTAATTTATTATATGTATATAAAATATCTTTAGGATTAGTATATAATCTATTAGTAGATATTTTACTATTATCTATACCATCTTCTTCACCTCCTGTACAACCAAGTTCAATTTCTAAAGTAATATTAAATTTAGAAAATTTATTTAAATAATAACAAGAAATTTCTAAATTTTCTTTTAAACTACAATTAGATAAATCAATCATATGAGATGTAAATAAATTTTTCCCATAAGAATTATAATAATCTCTATTATATTCTAATAAACCATCTATCCATTTTAAATTATCTTTTGTACAATGATCAGTATGTAAAATAACAGGAACTTTATAAAATAAAGAAGCTTCATGTATATATTTTGCAGCAGATATAGAACCTAAAATAGAAGATTTCAACATTGAAAATTTATTAAAATTACTTTTTATAAAAAAACATGAACCAGAATATGAAAATTGTATAATTATAATAGTTTTATATATTCTAGCAGACTCTAATATAGAATTAATAGTATTTGTATCAACACAATTAATAGCTATTAAACATATATTATACTTTTTAATTAAATAAAATATTTTTTTTAACTTATCACCTGATAAAACTCCAGGTTTAATAAAATTCAATAAATTTTTCATAATATAAATTTAAATATATAAAATTAATTACTTAAAATACTTAAAATAGGTAAAGTTTTTTTTTCTATAAATTTTAAAAAAGCACCACCACCAGTAGAAATATAAGAAATTTTATCTTTTATATTAAATAATTCTATTGCAGATATAGTATCACCACCTCCAGCAACCACAAAAGCATTACTTTTTATTATAGCCTTAGAAATTTTTTCAGTTCCTTTTCTAAAATTAGGAAACTCAAAAACACCTACAGGACCATTTCATAATATAGTTTTTGCTTTTAATATAATATTACAATAATAATTAATAGTTAAATCACCTAAATCCATTATTTCATCATTATAAGATATATCATTTAATTTTTTAACATAAGATTTAGACAATTCTGAAAAATTTTTACCTACTCTACAATCTAAAGGTAATGGAATATTATATTTATTAATTAAATTTTTAGCTAAACTAATAAAATTTGGTTCATATAAAGATTTACCTACATTATGATTAATAGCTATAAATGTATTAGAAATACCACCACCAACAATTAAATAATCAGAAATTTTAGCTAAAGAATTTAAAATATTAAATTTAGTTGATATTTTACAACCACCTACTATAGATACCATAGGCCTTTTAGGATTAGAAATTATTTTAGACAAAAATTTTATTTCTTTTTTAAATAATAAACCTATACAAGAAATTTTACAATATTTACAAATACCATAAGTTGAAGAATGCTTACGATGAGCTGTAGCAAAAGCATCCATTATAAAAATATCACACAAACTAGAATAAAATTTTGATAAACATTTATTATTTTCACACTCACCTTTATTAAACCTTACATTTTCTAACATTATAATTTTATAATCTTTATATAAAATATCTAAATTTAGATCTCTTTTATATACATAATTTTTAATTAACTTTATAGGAATATTTAAAATATTTTCTAATTCTTTACAAATAGGTAATAATGAAAAATTTTCATTAAATATACCTTCTTTAGGTCTTCCTAAATGAGAAGTTAAAATTATTTTAGCACCTTTATTTATAACTAATTTTATAGTTGGAATACTAGAAATAATTCTGGCTTTAGATAAAATTATTTTATTTTTAATAGGAACATTTAAATCTAATCTAATTAATACTCTTTTATTATACATATCTAAATTTTTTACATTTAATAACATATAAATCTCCTTTAATATATAAATCATATTATAAAATATATAAATAAAAATATATATAAATAATAAAAATTTTAATAATTTAATATTTTTAATAATAAATTTGATACTCAAATATTTATAATTTTAATATTCTTTTTATATTTATTATTATCATCTATTATTAAACCTAAAAAATATTTTTTAAATAATAAAGATTTAGAATTTTTAAATTTATATATATTAAATCAATAACCAATAATAATATTATTAACATTAAATCTTTTATATAAACAAAATAAACCATCACAAAAAGTATATTTATAATTTAATTTATCACCACAACCAAAAAAACATATAATTTTATTTTTTATTATAAATTTTTTATTATAATAAAAAAAATTATATCAGTGATATTGTAATTTACCATAATATCAAGTAGATGATCCTAATATTAAAATATCAAAATCATTAATTATATTAAAATCTATTTTAGATATATCAAAAATATTACAAAAAATATATTTCTTAATTTTTTTATATATTAAAAAAGCTATATTTTTAGTATTACCTGTACTACTACCAAAAAATATACCAACTTTCATAAAATTAATACTTAATATTAATAAATAATTAATTATAATATATAATATAAATATTATAAAATAAAATAATTAATTTAATAAAAATTTAATATAAAATAATAATTTATAAAATTAAATTTTTATACTATAAAAATCATGAGCAATAATAGTATTTGGAAAAATTTTTATACAATTATCTAATATATTTCTTAAATCTTTATAATTATATCTAGCACTTAAATGAGTAATTATTAATTTTTTAACACAATATTTTTTAGCTATATAAGCTGCTTGAATATTAGTAGAATGTCCTCTTAAATTTGCAATATTTTTATATTTATGATGTAAAGTAGCTTCATGAATTAATAAATCTGATTTAAATAAATTTTTAATATATAATTTCATAGGTGAAGTATCACCAAATATAAAAATTTTTTTACCTTTTATAATACCATTAATATATTTATAACAATTAACTTTTTTACCATTTAAAATAATACTATTATTATTCTTAATAATTTTATATACAGGACCAGGTAATATACCATCTAATTTTAACTTATCAACATTCAAAGAACCTTTTTTATCTAACTCTTTAATATAATAACCATAACATTTTATGTTATGATTTAAAGAAAAACATTTTACTTTTAATATACCATTATTAAAAATTTCACCTTCACTAATTTCATATATTTTAATAGGATAATTTATATATGAATTAGTAAATTTTAATGAAAATTCTATATATTCTTTAATTCCTTTACAACCATAAATTTCTAATAAATTATTTGATTTATTTATAGATATGGTAGTTAATAAACCAATTAAACCTAAAATATGATCACCATGTAAATGAGTAATGAAAATTTTACGTATTTTAGTTATCTTAATATAAGATTTTAAAATTTGATGTTGAGTAGCTTCTCCACAATCAAATAATCATATTTCATAACTAGGATTATTTATTATTAAAGCTATACTTGTAACATTTCTCTTTAAAGTTGGACATCCAGCACTAGTACCTAAAAACTTAATTAACATTTAAATTTAAAATAAATAATAATTTAATAAATATAATATAATATTAATAAAATTAAATTTTTTATTTAAATATTTAATTTTTATAAAAATAAAAATTTAAATAAATAATAAATATATAAATTAATTATATTATATATTATTATATATTATAATAATACCTAATTAAATTAATAATTAAATTTTTAATAAAATAAAAAAAATAAAATGATCAAAAAAATAGGTATATTAACAAGTGGTGGCGATAGTCCAGGAATGAATGCAGCTATTAGAAGTATAGTAATAAATTCACTTAAAAATAATTACAAAATTTATGGATTTTTTTATGGATATTTAGGTTTATTTAAAAATAAAGTAAAATCTCTAAAGTATAAAGACATAAATAATATAATTGATAAAAGTGGAACATTATTAGGATCTTCTAGATTTATAAAACTTAAAAAATATAAAATTAAAAAAAAAATAATAAAAAAAATAAAAAATAAAATAGATATTTTAATAATAATAGGTGGAGAAGGATCTTATAAAGGAGCTTTAAAATTAAATAATATGGGATTACCTTGCATTACTATACCTGGTACCATAGATAATGATATTCCTGGTACAGATTATACTATTGGTTTTTCAAGTGCATTAGAAACTATTGTAAAATATATAGATAATGTAAAATATACTTTATTATCACATAAAAGAATACTTATTCTAGAAGTTATGGGAAGAAAATGTTGTGATTTAGCATTATATTCTTACATATCAAGTGAAAATTGTTATCTAATAACATATAAAAATTTTAATATAAAAAATTTAATTAAAAAAATAAAAAAAAGTAAAAAAAAATATTTAATAATTATAATAACAGAAAATATAACTAATATAAAAAAACTTTCTATAAAAATACAAAAAAAAACAAACATAGAAACAAGATTTACATCTATAGGATATATACAAAGGAGTGGAAAACCTACTGCATTTGATAGAATATTAGCATTTAAAATGGGAAATTATGCAATAAAACTAATTAAAAAAAATAAAACAGGAAAATGTATAGCAATTAAAAAAAACAAAATAATACATTATGATATAAAAAATATAATTAAAATATAATATAATATAAAAATATAAATTATATAATTATGATAAATAAAAATTTTATTTATAAAATCATTAATAAAGATATTAAAAATAAAAAATATAATAAAATAATTACAAGATTTGCTCCTGAACCAAATGGGTCTCTACATATTGGTCATATTAAATCTATATATTTAAATTATAGTATAGCAAAATATTACAATGGTAAATTTTATTTAAGATTTGATGATACTAATCCAAATACAGAAAAAAATATATATATTAAACAAATAAAAAAAGAAATTAAATGATTAGGTATAAAATGAAATGGAAAAACAAAATATTCATCAAATTATTTTTATTTATATTATAAATATGCAAAAATTTTAATTAAAAAAAATTTAGCTTATATAGATGAACAATCAAAAAAATTAATAAAAATAAACAGAGGTTCTTTTAAAGAATATGGTATAAAAAGTCCATATAGAAATAGAAGTATAATAGAAAATTTAAAATTATTTAAAAAAATGAAAAAAGGATTATATAAAGAAGGAAATATATGTTTAAGAGCTAAAATAAATATGAAATCTAGTAATATTTTATTAAGAGATCCAATTTTATATAGAATAAAATATAAATCACATCCAAGAACAAAAAAAAAATGATGTATATATCCTACTTATGATTTTGCTCATTGTATAGCTGATTCTATAGAAAAAATATCTCACTCAATTTGTACTCTTGAATTTCAAAATAATAGACCTTTATATAAATGAATAATAAAAAATATTAATGTTAATCATATACCTAAACAATATGAATATTCTAAATTAAATATAACATTTAACTTAACTTCCAAAAGAAAAATAAATATTTTAATTAAAAAAAAAATTATTAAAGGATGAAATGATTATAGATTATTAACAATATCAGGATTAAAAAACAGAGGATACATTCCTAAAATATTAATAAATTTTTGTAAAAATTTAGGAATAAGTAAACAAGAAAACATATTAGATATATCAATTTTAGAAGATAATTTAAGAAAATATTTAAATAAAAAATCAGAAAGAAGAATGTCTATATTAAATCCAATTAAAATTATATTAAAAAATATTAAAACAAAAATATCATTTAATATATTTAAAAATCCTATAAATCCTAAATTAGGAAAAAGAAAAATATATCTTTATCCACATATTTATATAGAAAAAAACGATTTTAAAAATATAAAAAAAAAAATAAAAGAAAGTAAAAACAAAATATATATAAAATTAAGATATGCAGGAATCATAAAATTTAAAAAAAAAATAAAATATCAAAATAAATATATAAAATGCAAATATTATAAATATAATAAAAAATATATTAAAAAAAATAATATTAAAATAATTCATTGAATATCAAAAAAAAATTGTAAAAAAACTAGATTTAGATTATTTGATAATTTATTTAATGTTAAAAATCCTAATATAATTAAAAATATTTTTAATATAATAAATTATAATTCTATAATAATAAAAAAAGGATATGTAGAAAAAAATATTATAAATGATAATAGAATATTTCAATTTGAAAGAATAGGATATTTTAAACTAGATAAAAATTTATATAAAAATAATATAATATTTAACGAAATAGTTAAATTAAGAAAATAAATTATTAATATGAAAATTAAACAAAAACAAAATAAAACATTAAATATACTAAAATTGATAAATATAAAACCATATAAAAAAAAAAATAATGAAAAATATATGAATAACAAACAAATAAAACATTTTAAAAAAATAATTTTTATATTATATAATAAAATTATTTTAAATATAAAAAATATAAATAATAAAAAAAATAAAGATAAAAATGTAATTAATTTTCCAAATTCAATAAATAAATTAATAAAAGAAAAAAAAATTTATAATAAAAAAAATAATAATAAAAAAATAAAAAAATTAAAATATAAAATTATAAACACAATAAAAAAAATAAATAAAGGAAAATTTGGATATTGTGATAAATGTAAGATTAAAATAGGTATTAAAATATTAGAACATAAACCAACAGAAAATCTATGCATAAATTGTAAAATAATATCAAAAATAAAAAAAAATATTAATATATAAATTAGTAAATATAAAAAATAATTTAAAAATAAATTAATTATTAATTTATAAATTAAGGTAAATAATTTGAAAAACAAAATTATATATAAAAATTATAATATAAATAAAAATATATATATATCTATATATAATATTTATTATGTAAGTTCTAAAAATATATATAAATACTATATAAAATATATAAATAATACATATAATAATAATAAATTAATAAATTTAATAAAAAATATATCTAAAATAACCAACTCTAAAATATTAAATATATATAAAATAAATAATGAATTAAAATTTAATAAAAAAAATAAAAATATTAATAAAATAAAAAATATATTATTATCATATTTATATAATAATAATAATATATGTATATATACATATATAGAAAATTATTCAAAAAATAAAATATATACAATTAGAACAGATATAAATATATATTCATGTGGATTAATATCACCATTAATTTATATTAATAATATTATAACTTTTTTCAAAAGCGATATAATAAATATTAACTATATTATTAATGGTTTCAATAAAAATATAAATAGTAAAAAACATTTTATAGATAAAAAATTTAATTCAATTAAAAATTTTATTAATAAAAATATCAAACAAAAATATGATTTTTTAGATTTAAATATATATCAAGAAAATTTATATAATACCAAAATGATAATTAAAAAAATTAATATAAAAAATTATATATTTAAAAATTTATTTAAAAAATATATTTTAAATGAAAAAAAAAAAAAAAAAATTACTAAATTAATTCTTAAAGAAATATATAATATATATTATTTTAAAAATATCTATTAAAAAAAATATATATTATTTTAATATTTTATATCCATTATTAGTCACTAAAACAGTATATTCATACTGAGCTGAAAAAGATTTATCAATAGTTTTTACTGTTCAACCATCTTTCATAATTTTAGTTTTATAACTACCAATATTTATCATTGGTTCTACTGTAAAAATCATTCCTTCTTTAAAAGATATATTATAATTATTTTTATAATGTAATATAAAAGGATCTTCATGTAATTTTTTACCTATACCATGACCACAATATTCTCTAACAACTGAATAACCAAATTTGTCTATATAATTTTGTATTGAATTACCAATTAAATTTAATTTATTACCAGGTTTAATATGTTTTAAAGATTTTAATAAACTTCTTTTAGTAACTTTACATAAATTAATATATTTTCTTTTAACATTACCTACCAAATACATTTTTGAAGCATCAGAATAATAATTATTTTTACATATACTAATATCTATATTAATTATATCACCATCCTTTAAGAATTCATCATATCTTGGTATACCATGACATACTATATCATTTATTGATGTACAAATAGATTTTGGATAATTCATATATCCTAATGATGCAGGATATGCTTTATAATAATTTACAATTTTATTATAACAAATATAATCTATTTCTCCTGTAGATATACCAGGTTTAATAAATTTATAAATATAATTTAAAACTTTATGAACTATTTTAGATACTAAAATAATATTATTTATATCTTTATAACTATTTATTCTAATATACATATATTATAAATATAATTTAAAATAATATTATATTATAATATAATATATATTTATTTACATAATTATAAAAAATAAAATGATAAATTTATCAATTAAAGAAATGATCAGAGCTGGAATACATTTTGGACATCAAACTAAATTTTGAAATCCAAAAATGAAACAATTTATATATACAAAATATAATAAAATACATATAATTAACCTAGAAAAAACTATTATTTATTTCAAAAAAGCACTATATGAAATAAAAGAAATATTTAAAAATAAAGACAAAATATTATTTGTAGGAACTAAAAATAATACTTCTAAATTAATAAAAAATATAGCAATAAAATGTAAACAATTTTATATAAATAAAAGATGATTAGGTGGAACCTTAACTAATTGAAAAACAGTTAAAAAATCAATTAAATTTTTTAAAAATTTAGAAAAAAAATTTAAAAATAAAATTTTTAATAAATTAACAAAAAAAGAATATTTAAATAAAAAAAAGAAATTTAAAAAATTATATAATAATTTAAATGGTATTAAAAATATGGGAAGAATACCTGATGCTATATTTGTAATAGATGCAAAACATGAAGGATTAGCAATAAAAGAAGCTAAACAATTAAAAATAAAAATATTTTCTATAGTAGATACTAATTCAAACCCTGAAAATATAGATTATATAATTCCAGGAAATGATGATTCTAAAAAAGCTATTAAATGATATTTAAAAAAAATATATAAAATATATAATATATGTAAAAAAAAATAAATTTATATGAATAATAAATTAGAAATTATAAAAAAAATAAGAAAAATAACACAAATTAGTATATATAAATGTAAAAAAATTTTAGAAAAAAATAATTTTAATATATATAAATCTTTAAAATATATAAAAAAAAAAAAATTTAAGAAAAAAAATAAATTATTTTATGAATTTATAACTACTAAAACAAAAAATAATATTTCAATAGTAATAAAATTTGAATCAGAAACAGATTTTATAATTAATAATTTAGAATTTAAAAATTTTGAAAAAAAAATAACTAATAAAATTATTAATAACTATAAAAATTATACTTTAAATTTAAAAAACATAAATAAAATATTTAAAAAAGATATAAATTTAATTACAAATAAATTAAATGAAAATATTAAAATAAAAAATTTTTTATATTTAAAATCTAAAAAAAAACAATATTTAAATGATTATAATCATAATAAAAAAATTGGTATAATAATCTTAGTTAAAAAAATTAATAAAAATAAAAAAATAAATAAAAATAATATTAAAAAAATTACAATTCATATAGCTGCAATGCAACCAAAATTTTTAAGTAAAAAAAATATAAATAATAAATATTTAAAAAAAATTAAAAAAAATATTAAAATAAAGTTACAAAATAAAAAAAATAATAAAATAATAAATAATTTTATTAAAAAAAAATTAAATAAGATATGTCTCAAAGAACAATTTTTTTTATTTAAAAATAAAATAAAAGTAAAAAAAATTTTAAAAAAATATAATATTAAAATAATTAAATTCCATATTTTAACATCCATAAACAAATAAAATTTAAAAATTTATTATAATAATAATTTATAATAATATATAATTATAATATAAATGGAGGTATGGCTGAGTGGTTTAAAGCAACGGTCTTGAAAATCGTAAACGATTATTTCGTTCGAGAGTTCGAATCTCTCTACCTCCGATTAATAATATAATAAAATTTATTATGAAAAATATAGAATTAGAAATTTTATTAAACAAATATTTAAATAACTATAATATAAAAGATAAATCATTAAATGGATTACAAATAGGTGGAATAAATAAAATTAAAAAAATAATAACTAGTGTTAGTTTAACACCTAAAATAATTAAAAAATGTTTAATTTTTAATTATGATACAATAATAGTACATCATGGAATATTATGAAAAGACAATTATATATTGTCAAATTTTAATAAATTAATGATTAAAAATATATATAAAAATAATATTAATATGTTTGCTTGACATATTCCATTAGATATACATAAAAAAATAGGTAATAATATTTTATTATGTAAAAAATTAAATCTCAAAATAAATATATTACCTAACAGAAATAATCATTTTATCATATGTAAAATATATAAAAATAATAACTTAATAAAAAAAATAAAAAAAATATTTAAAGTATTTATATTTTATAAATGTAAAAAAAAAATTAATAAAATATGTTTATGTTGTGGAAATGGAAATAATTTTATAGAAAAAACTATTTTAAAATACAAAATAGATACATATATAACTGGTGAAATATCAGAAATTAATTTTAATATTATTAAACAATATAATATAAATTTAATTATAATAGGACATGAAAAATCAGAAATATATGGAATAAAAAAATTAGGTAAAATAATAACAAAAAAATTTAATATTAAAACTTATAATTATATAATAAAAAAAAAATTATTAAATTTTACAATAATGGATTAAATAATATAAAAAATTTTTCTAAAAATTTTTCATAAAAATATTTATTCTTAAAAAAATTTAAATTTATTAATTTAGAATAATTCATATATTTTTTTAAAATATTAAATAATTTTTTATTTAATATAAAATTTTTTATTAATAAAGCAATTTCAAAATTTAATCATATACTCCTAAAATCAAAATTTATAGTTCCTAAAACACTTATATCATAATCTACTAAAATTAATTTAGTATGTAAAAAATTACCTTTAAATAAATAAATTTTAACTCCAGATTTTATAAGATCATAAAAAAAAAATCTACTTGATCAATAAATTAAAAACGTATCATTTTTTTCAGGAATTATTATACTTACATCTATTCCTTTACTAGATACAGTACAAATAGCATCTATTATACTATTACTAGGAACAAAATAAGGAGTAGTAATTATAATTCTATATTTAGATGAAAATATTAAATTTAATAAAAATCTATGAATTAAATTCTTTGGTAAACCAGGACCAGAAGTAATAACTTGAACTAAATTAATATATTTATTATTTATAAATTTATTAAAATAATTAAAGTTAATTTTTCTCTTTAAAATATTTATACCAGTTTGAAGTTCTCAATCATAAGAAAAAATAATATTTATTATTTTACCTAATAATTTACTTTTTATTTTAATCATTAAATCTAATCATATACCTAAATAAATATTTTTAATAAAATAACTATCATCTATTAAATTCATACTACCCGTATATATAATTTTATTATCTATTAATATTAATTTTTTATGTTGTCTTAAATCTAATCTTCTAAAAATAATATTATCTAATTTAATTTCTAAATATTTTACTATTTGTATACCTTTATTAATCATTAATGATGGTCAATCTGTATTAAAAAAATTTATACTTCCTATTGCATCTAAAATTATTTTACAATCAACTCCTCTTTTAGAAGCATTAATTAATTCTAAAATAATTTTATTTGATAAATAACCAGGTTCTCAAATATAAAAAATAATATATATATTTTTTTTAGAAAATTTTATATCATTTATTATTAAATTAATTAATTTATTACTATTAGTAATTAATCACAATTTTTTAAAACAAACTGGAGGTATACCTATATTATAATAAATAAAATTAAAAATATATTTATTAATTTTACTAAATATAAATTTATTATTTATATTTAATTTAATTAAATTTTTATATCAAATATTACTAGACTTAATACAAATATTTCCTTTAATATAAAAGTTATATAATATAATATACTTAATAATTAATATTAATATTAATAAAAATATTAAAATAAATAATAATAATAAAATATATAATAAAAATTTATAATGTATATTTAATAAAATAATTTTTAATATATAAAACATAAATTTACTTAAAATTAAAAATTTAATAATATATTTATATTATTATTAATTTTTAATATTTACAAAAAAATAATTTATAATTAATTAAAATAAATTAATGAATAATTTAAAAATTAAAAAAAAAATAATAAATTTAAGAAAAAAAATAAATAAATATTCTAATAACTATTTA
Source organism: Candidatus Stammera capleta (assembly GCA_002688505.1). Lineage (GTDB taxonomy): Bacteria > Pseudomonadota > Gammaproteobacteria > Enterobacterales > Enterobacteriaceae > Stammera > Stammera capleta. The sequence continues at coordinate 186,009 of CP024013.1, read as the reverse complement.
AATAAAGATAAAAGTTTAATAACTGATAAAAAATATGATTTTTTATTTCAAAAATTAATAAATTTAGAAAATAAATATCCTATATTTAAAACTAATAATAGTCCTACACAAATTATAAATTATAAATTCAATAAATATAAAAAAAAAGAAAAACATATATTTCCTATGCTTTCTATAAAAAGTGTATATAATTTTAAAAAAATAAAATATTTTATAAAAAAAATAAATAAAATATATAATAAAAAAAAATTTTGCTGTGAACTTAAAATAGATGGAATAGCTATTAGTTTAATTTATAAAAAAAATAAATTATATAAATCTATTACTAAAGGTAATGGAATATATGGAGAAAATATTACAAATGAAATAAAAGTTATATCATCTATACCTAAAAAAATAATTAATAATAATAAAAAAAATAAAATTGAAATTAGAGGAGAACTTTTTATTAATAAAAAAAATTTTATTAAAATTAAAAAAAAAGAAAAGTCATTTTCAAATTGTAGAAATCTTACATCAGGTACAATAAGATTATTAAATAAAAATTTAATTAAAAAAAGAAAATTATCATTTATAGCATATGATATTATAATAAATAATAATAGAAATAATATTAAAAGTCATATTAACTGTTTAAAAAAAATTAATAAATTAGGATTTAAAATAGATAAATATACTAAAAAATGTAATTCAATAAATAAAATTAAAATTTTTTATGAAAAAATTAAAAAAATAAAAAAAAAATTAAAATTTAATATTGATGGTATTGTAATAAAAATAAATAATAGAAAATTACAAGAAAAACTTAAATTTAATAATAATTATATAAATTGAGCTATTGCTATAAAATTTGATTCTAAAACTAAAAAAACTAGTATAATTAATATTAAATTTAAAATAGGTAAAAGTGGAATAGTTATACCTATTATTATTATAAAACCTGTGTATATTAATAAAGTAAAAATAAAAAAAATTAATTTATATAACTTAAAATATTTAAAAAAATTAAATATAAATATAAAAGATAAAATTTTAATTGAAAGAAAAGGAGATGTTATTCCTAAAATTAAAAAAGTATTAAAAATTTATAATACAAACAATATTAATTATATAAAAAAATGCCCATATTGTAAAACAAATATTGATTTAAATAAAAATATACCAAAATGTATAAATAATAATTGTAAACAAAAAAAAATTAAAAAAATAAAAAATTTTATTTCAAAAAATGGTTTTAATATAAAATTTATAGGTAATAAAACAATAAAAATTTTAATTAAAAATAAATTAATTAATAATATACAAGATATATTTAAATTAAAAATTAATTCTCTAATTAAACTTAATAATTTTAATTATAAAAAATCTGAAAAAATTATTAAATCAATAAAATATTCAATTAAAAATATAAAATTTATTAATTTTATATATTCATTATCAATACCTAATATAGGTTTATCATCTGCTAAATATATATACAAAAAATTTAAAAATATAAATAATCATTTAGACAAAAAAAATTATACAAAAATAATAAATAAATTAAATAGCCTTCAAATAAAATCAATAAAAAATTTTTTTAATAATAAAAAAAATATTAATAATATAAAAAAAATTTTATTAATTATTAAAAAAAATAATTTTAAATTTTACAACAATTATTCAACCTTAATAAAACTTCTTTTTTATTTAAAATAAATATTATTTTAAATAAATCTATACCATGTCTCTTACCAATTAAAATATAACGTAATAAAGAATATATATATTTATTTTTTAAATTATTTTTATTAACATAATTATTAATTATATATTTAATATTTTGTATACTTCAAAAGTATAACTTATTAAATTTCTTTATAAAAATTTTTATTATTATATTATATTTTAAATTAAATTTATTTAAAACATTTAAATCTAATTTAAAATTATTATTATTAATTAATATATAAAAATCAACTATTTGATATAAAAAATATATTCTTTCTAAAATAACAAAAAATATTTTATATATATTATTAATCTTATTCATATTAATATTTTTATCTAAAAAAAATGGTTTAATATAATAAATTAAAGAATTATAACCAATATTATTAATATAATACTTATTAAGTATAATAATTTTATTATCATCTATAATACAAGGAGATTTATTTATATTATTAAAATTAAATATACTTTTTAGTTTATTAATATCATTAATTTCTAAATTATTATTATATATACCTAATTTTAATAAATAACTTATTAAAGTATTTGGTAAATATCCATTATCAATATAATTATTAATATTATATGTATAATTTCTTTTAGATAATTTTTTTTTATATTTATCTAAAATTATAGGTAAATGAATATATCTAGGTTTTTTAAAATTTAATGATTTTAATAAATTTATCTGTTTAGGAGTATTATTAATATGTTCAGAACCCCTTATTATATCAGTTATTAACATTTCATTATCATCTATAACAACACAAAAATTATAAGTTGGTAAACCATTAGATCTTTTTATTATAAAATCATCTAATTCTTTATTTTTAAAATTTAATTTACCAAATATTAGATCTTTAAATTTTACATTATCTGATAATAAATTTTTAAATCTTACTACATATTTAATATTCTTATAATTTAAATTTTTATTTCTACAGTAACCATCATACTTTGGTTTAATTTTACTTAATATACATTTTTTACGAATATTAATTAATCTTTCATAACTACAATAACATTTATATGCTAAACCTTTATTTAATAATAAATCTATATAATAATTATATAAATCTATGTTTTTAGATTGAAAATATACATTATTATCTCAATATAAACCTAATCAATCTAATAAATAAAAAATATTATCAACATATTTTTTGTTATATCTTTTAATATCAGTATCCTCAATTCTTAAAAAAAATTTTCCTTTATTATTTCTAGCAAATAATCAAGAATATAAAGCAACACGTATATTACCTAAATGTAAATATCCTGTAGGACTAGGTGCAAATCTAGTAATAATATTCATAAAATAATAACAAAAAATTTAATTAATTTATAATATATAATTATATATATTAATTAATAATTTTAAAACATTAAATGATTAAATACATAAGAAATTTTTGTATTATAGCACATATAGATCATGGTAAATCAACATTTTCAGATAGAATTATAGAAATATGTACTAATAAAAAATTAAACAAAAATCAACAAAGAATATTAGATACAATGGAACTAGAAAAAGAAAAAGGAATCACTATAAAAGCACAATGTGCCAACTTAATATTTAAATATAATAATAATAATTATAAATTAAATTTAATAGATACTCCTGGTCATACAGATTTTTCATATGAAGTATCAAAATCATTATATATTTGTGAAGGAGCAATATTATTAATAGATGCAACTAAAGGAATACAATCACAAACACTAAATAATTATAATATAGCTAAAAATTTAAAAATTAAAATTTTAATTGTAATAAATAAAATAGATATTAAAAATATAAAATTAAAAAAAATAAAAAAACAAATAAAAAAAAAATTAAATTATAAAAAAAAAATATTTTTATGTTCTTCAAAAACTAGCTTTGGAATTAAAAAAATAATTAAAGAAATAATAAGAAAAATACCATATCCAAAATGTAAAAACAAAAAATCATTATTAGCTATTATCATAGATTCATATTTCAATAATTATTTAGGTACATTTTTATTAATAAAAATTACAAGTGGAAATATAAAATTAAATGATAAAATAAAAATATTAAATATAAAAAAAAAATATATTATTGAAAATATTATGATATATACTCCTAATAAAAAAAATATTAACATTTTAAATTGCGGAGAAGTAGGTTGAATAACATGTAGAATAAAAAAAATAAATAATAATTTAATAGGTAATATTATATATAATAATAATATAAAATTTAATAATAAAAAAATTTTAAAAAAAACACATTCACAAATATTTGCAAGTATATATCCATATAAAAATAATAATTTTAATAATTTAAAAAAATCAATACAAAAATTACAATTAAATGATTCTTCACTAACATATAAAATAGAAAAATCAAATATATTAGGTTTTGGTTTCAGATGTGGATTCTTAGGTACTTTACATATAGAAATAATTAAAGAAAGATTAATAAGAGAATATAATTCTAAAATAATAATAGTAAATCCAACGATAATATTTAAAATTATAACTAAAAATAATAAAGAAATTTATATTAATAATATAGATAAAATAATTAAAATAAATGATATTAAATATATTAAAGAACCTATAGTTAAATGTAATATAACATCAGATAAAAAATATATAGGAAATATAATAAATATATGTAATCAAAAAAGAGGTAATTTAAAAAATTTAAAATATATAAATAAAAATAATGTATTATTAAAATATAAAATACCTCTTTTAGAAATTATAACTAATTTAAATAATGATTTAAAATCTATCACACAAGGATACTGTACTTATAATTATAAATTTTATAAATATAAAAAATCTAATATTGTATTATTAAAAATTATTATAAACAATAAAATTATTTATGGATTATCAAAATTAATACATATAAATAATATTAAAAAAGAAAGTGAAAGAATATTAAATATTCTAAAAAAATATATAAAAAAACAATTATTTAATATTAATATACAAATATCTTGTAATAATAAAATTATATATAAAACTAATATTAAAGCATTAAGAAAAAATGTAATTTCAAAATGTTATGGAGGAGATATAACTAGAAAAAAAAAATTAATTAAAAAACAAAAAATAGGAAAAAAAAAAATGAAAAAAATAGGTAATATTTCAATTAAACCTAAAATCTTATATAAAATATTAAAAATTCATTAAATTTAAAATATATATATAAATATGAAAAATAATATATTTTTATTCATAATAATAATGACTGGAATATTATATATAATTAATATCTTAAAAATTAAAATAAAAAATAATAAAATAATAAATAAAATTTTTAAAATATTTAATAATTTATTTCCTAAATTAATTATAATACTCATATTAAAATCATTTATATATGAAATATATTATATACCATCATCATCAATGATGCCTACATTATGTATAGGAGATTTAATACTAGTAAATAAATTATCATATTATATTAAAAATCCTTTAAACAATAAAATATTAATAAATATTAAAAAACCAAAATATGGAGATATAATAGTATTTAAATATCCAAAAAATAAAAAAATTAATTATATAAAAAGAATAATAGGATTACCTAATGACAAAATTATTTATGATGAAAAATTTAAAAAAATTAAAATATATAAAAAATGTTTAAAAAATAAAAACAAATACTGTTTAATAAATATTATTAAATATCATATAAATAATGATAAAATTTTATTAAAAATTAAATATAAAAAAAATAAAATTATAAAAATAAAATTTTTAAAATTAAATAATTTAAATATTAATAAATATAAAAAATTAAATAATATATTAATACTACATAAAAAAACAGAATATTTATTTAATAAAAAATATGAAATATTATTTATAAAAAAAATATATTTTAAAAAAAAAAATTATTTTAAAAAAATATGAATAATACCTAACAATATGTATTTTGTAATGGGTGATTTCAGAGATAATAGTTATGATAGTAGATATTGAGGTTTTCTAAATAAAAATTTGATAATTGGTAAAGCAGAATATATTTTATTAAATATAAATAATATAAAATATAAAATAAAAAATTTTTTATATAAATAATATATTTTAAAAAAATTAATATATTTAAAAAAAATAAATGAAAAATTTACAAAAAAAAATAAAATACAAATTTTCTAAAAAAAAAATATTAATACTATGTTTAACACATAGAAGTTTTAATAAATATAATAATGAAAAATTAGAATTTTTAGGAGATTCTATATTAAATTTTATAATAACCAAAATTATATATAAAAAATATTTACATAAAGAAGAAGGTTATATGACTAGAATAAGATCTAATTTAGTAAATAAAAATTATTTATTTAAAATAGCTAAACATATTAAATTAAACAAATATATAAATTTAGGAAAATGTGAAATTAAAATGAAAGGACAATATAAAAAATCAATATTAGCTAATACATTAGAAGCTATTATAGGTGGTATATATTTAGATAGTAATAATATAAATATAGTAGAAAATACAATAAAATATTTATTTTTAAATAAAAAAATTTTAAATAATAAAAATAAAAAAGATCCTAAAACTATATTACAAGAATATTTACAAAAATATAAAATTTCTTTACCTAAATATTATATTTATAATAAAAAAGGAAAAGATCATGAAAAAATATTTACAGTACATTGTAAAATAAATAATAATATAACTAAAGGAAAAGGAAAAAACATAAAAAAAGCTGAAAAAATAGCAGCTAAAAAAGCATTAATAAAATTAGGTTTAAATCATTAAATTTTAATTAAATAATAAATAGTAAAATGAATAAAGAAAAATTATCAATTATTTCAATAATAGGAAAAACAAATGTAGGTAAATCTACATTATTTAATAAACTAATAAAAAAAAAACTATCTATAACAAGTAAAAAAAAAAACACTACTCAGGAGAGTTTAATAGGTATAAAAAATAAAAATAATAAACAATTTATTTATATAGATAATCCAGGTTTAAATAATAATATAAATATAATTAAATATATTAGAAAAATAATTAGATATATAAAAAATAATCTATCAAATAATAAAATAAATTTATTTATAATGATTATTGAAAAAGAATTAAATAATAATGAAATTAAAATTATAAAATTCATAAAAAATATTAAAATTCCTATAATAATTATAATAAATAAAATTGATAAATTAAAAAAAATACAAATTTTATTAAAAATTATTAAAAAAATTAAAAAATTTAAAATATATAATATAATACCAACAAACTTAAAAAAAAAAAAAGATTTATATTATATAAAAAAAATTATAAATAATTTTTTAATAGAAAAAAAACATTTATTTAATAAAAATATATTAACTAATAAAAAAGATAAATATATTATAAAAGAAATAATAAGAGAAAAAATATTTAGATTAACTGGTGATGAAATACCATATAACCTAAAATTTAAAATAAAAAATTTTTATAAAAATATTAACATTATATTTATTGAATCTTACTTAATAACTTTTAAAAAACAATATATTAAAATATTAACAGGAAAAAATAGAAATAAAATTAATAAGATTATATATTTATCAAAAATAAGTATAAAAAAATATTTTAATAATAAATATAAAATTAAATTAATAATTAAAATAAAATTTATTAAAAAAACTAAATAAATTAAATTAAATTAAATTTTTAAATATATTATTAATTATTAATATATGTTTATTAATTTTATATAAATGATAAATAAATATTTTACTTTTAAAATTCTTATAAAATTTTATTTTTTTTTTATATATTATATTAATAAAAAAATTTATATCTTTTTTAAAATTATAATTACTAAAATTTTTACAATTTATATAAATATATTTTCTAAAAATATTTAAAAAAAATAATATATTTTTTTCATTTAAACTTTTAAATTTAACTAAAATAAAAATTGAATTAATATTTTCCAATAAAATATAATTATTAATTATTAATAAATTAATATATTTAAAATAAATCTTATTAAAAAAATATTCATTATTAAAATTAAAATAATAAGTAAATATATTATTTTGCATTTGATTAATTAAAAAATTAATCTTAATATTATTTATTTTAATTAAATTAAAATTATTAAATTTTTTTGAAAAAATTCTTTTATATATAATAAATATAAATCTAATATTTTTTTTAAAAAAATTTATATCTCATAATAATCAAAAAAAAGAATTAAATATTAAAGATGTAAAACATCCTATAAATATATCTAATAATCTTAAATAAAATAAATTTAAAATATTTAAATAAAACAATTTATTATTTAAAAAACTAGAAATAGTAAAACCTATTATAGATATAAAATAATTATTTTTAATTAATAAATAACTAATATTAGTAAAAAAAAACATTAAAATAAAATTAATCAATTTATTTAAATTTAATTTAATTAAAAATATAGATATAATTATTCCTATTAAAACTCCTAAAAATCTATTATAAATTTTTATTAAAATATTAAAATAATTATTTTGATTAATATAAATTATAGTTATTAATATTCAATAATATTTAAATAATCTTTGATTCTTAAATAATATAAAAAATAAATTAAAATAAAATGTTAATTTTAAAAAATATCTATAATTATTAATATTAAAATTTAATAAATATTTAATAATTCTTGAATCATATATAAAAATAATATCATTAAAAATTTTACTATATTTTTTACTTTTTTTATTATTTAAACATAATAAATAAAATATAATATTTTTTAAATAAATAATATTTAATATTTTATTAAATTTATATAAATTTTTATTAAAATATTTAATTTTATTAATTAATGATTTATTTAAAATAATATATTTTTTATATAAAATATTTAAACCAATACTAAAAATAATTTTAGATAATATAATTATATATTTTTTAAAAAATTTCTTTTTTTTTTTATCAAAATTTTTAAAATTATAACGATTAATTTTAAAATTAATAAATAAATTATCCTTTAAATAAATAGCTGTTTTAAAAATTTTTATTAAAAAATATTTTTCATCTTTAAAAAAAAATAATGTATCTAATTGTTCATAAATAATAATTATTAAATCCATAATTTTTTTATGAGATAATATATAAATATTATAATTATTATTATTTATATTATAATTAAAACAATATTTATATTTTATTAATAAAGATAATTCTTGATATAAATCATATATATTTTCTCTTAAAAATTGATTTTTAAATAAATATGATCAAATAATATTTAAAATTACTCAAAATAATATTCCTAAACAAAATAAAACAGAAATAATAAAAAAATTAAATTTTAATAATAAATTAAAAGAGAATAAAGAAACTATTAAACAACCTAAAAATATTCTATTATAAAAATAAAATAATTCACTTAAAATACCTAAAAAAATATTTAAAAAAAAAAAATAAATATAAAAAGGTATATTTAATAAAAAACATAATTGTATTAATATGATACTAAAAAAAAATAAAATAATAGATATTAAAATTTTATTTAAAAAAAAAATATTAATAATATCTAAACCAATAAAATTTATAAATGAAGGTAAAAAAGAAAAAAAAAAACTATAATTTATTTTTAAAAAATTGAATAATAAAGAAGGAATACTAAATAAAATTATTTGCTTCCAAAAAAAATTAAAATTTAAACTAAAAAAAATTTTTTTAAACATTAATATAAAAATATATATATAATAATAAATTATAAAATATTATAAATTAATAATTAAATAAATAAATAATAATATTATATATTAATAAATTATGATTACATGAAAAAAAATAATAAACAAAGAAAAAACAAAAAAATATTTTATAAATATAATTAAATTTTTAAAAAAAGAATATAAAATAAAAAAAATTTTTCCAAAAAAAAATAAAATTTTTGAAACATTTAAATTAACAAAATTTAATCAAACTAAAGTAGTTATCATAGGACAAGATCCATATTATAAAAAAAATCAAGCTAATGGATTAGCTTTTTCAATTAATAAAAATATAAAATTAACTGAATGTATAAAAAATATATATAAAGAAATAAAAAATGAATTTATAAATTTTAATATACCTAAACATGGATGTTTAAAAAAATGATCTAGACAAGGAATTCTATTATTAAATAGTATTTTAACAGTAGAAGAAAATAAACCTTTATCACATAAAAATATAGGATGAGAAAAATTTACTAATAATATAATTTTATATATTAATAAATATTTAAATAATATTATATTTGTATTATGAGGAAATTATGCAAAAAAAAAAATAAAATTAATAAATAAAAAAAAACATATAATATTATATTCATCACATCCATCATCCTTATCTGCTAATAAAGGATTTTATGGATGTAATCATTTTATAAAAATAAATAAATTTTTAAAATTACTAAAATTAAAACAAATAAAATGATAAAATATTACTATTAAATTGTTAAATTTAATATTTTATTTAAATTTAAAATTTTTTTTTTAGCAATATTTTTTATTCTATTTTTTCCATTTAATAATATATTTTTAATTAAATCTTTATCTTTTCTATAAAAATTAAATTTTTTTTGTAATAATTTTATAAAATTACATAATTCTTTAGACAATATATCCTTAAATTTTTTATAATTACTTTTATAAAAATATTCTTCTAAAGATTTAATAGAAACATTCTTTATACCAGATAATATATTTAATAAATTAGAAATTCCAGGTTTATTATTAATATCAAAAATTATTTTAGGTGGATTATCACTGTCAGTAACACAATTATTAATTTTATATTTAATTAAATCAATATTATCCAATAAAAAAATAACATTATTTGTATTATTATCTGACTTTGACATTTTTTTTTTAACATTTAATAAAGACATAATTCTAGAAAATCTTTTGCTTATTATATGTTTTGGATAAACAAAAAAATTACAATTATATATTTTATTAAATCTTTTTGATATAACACGTACTAATTCTAAATGTTGTAATTGATCATAACCTATACATACATATTTAGAATCATATAATAATATATCAGAAGCCATTAAAACAGGATAACTAAATAAAGACAAATTATTATTAATTTTTTTATTAGATTTTTCTTTAAATTGAGTCATTCTATTTAATTCACCTATATATGTATAACAATTCAATATTCAATACAATTTTAAATGTTCAACAATATCAGATTGTAAAAATATTATACATTTATGTGGATCAATATTAAAAGATAAAACCAAAGAAACTAAATCAAAAATATTTACATTAATTAAATTATTTTTATTTAAAATACTTAATGAATGTAAATTAGCTATACAATATAAACAAATATATTTATTTTGTAATAAATTTCACAATTTAAATATACCTAAATAATGACCTATAGTTATACCACCTGTAGGTTGAATAGCACTAAATAATAAATCTTTTTTTTTCATAATATTATTATATAATATATATTTAAAATAATTAACTTTAACTATTATTTAATAATTTTTTTAACTTCAAACTTGCAATTTCTTGATTATCTAAATTTTTATTATTATTATTTTTATTTAATTTATTATATTTAAAAAATTTTTTTCTTTTATGATAAAAATATCCAGTACCAGACGGAATTAATCTACCAACTATAACATTTTCTTTTAAACCTCTTAATTCATCTCTCTTACCTAAAATAGCTGACTCAGTTAAAATCCTTGTAGTTTCTTGAAAAGAAGCAGCAGAAATAAAAGATTCAGTAGCTAAAGAAGCTTTTGTAATACCTAATAAATTTCTAATAAACTTTATTTCTTCTTTATTATTTTTAACTAAATCTTTATTTATTAATCTAACTCTAGATAATTCAATTTGTTCACCATTTAAATAATCTGAATCACCTGAATCTACTATTGTAACTCTTCTTAACATTTGTCTGATAATAATTTCAATATGTTTATCATTAATTTTAACACCTTGTAATCTATATATATTTTGAACTTCATTAACAATAAATTTAGTTAATTCTTCTACTCCTCTTAACCTTAAGATATCATAAGATGATTCTTGACCTTCAGAAATAATATCACCTTTTTTAACATATTCACCTTCAAATACATTTAATTGTCTTCATTTAGGAATCATTTCTTCATGTATAAATTTATTATAAACTATTTTTAAACGTTTTTTTCCTTTTGTTTCTCTACCAAAATTTATAACACCTTCTATTTCTGCTAATATAGCTGATTCTTTAGGTTCACGAGCTTCAAATAAATCGGCTATTCTAGGTAAACCTCCAGTAATATCTTTAGTACCACCATATTCTAATGGTAATCTAGCTAAAATATCTCCAGAATGTACAAAAGAATTATTTTCAACATTAACTATTGATTTAGGAGGTAAAATATACTGAGCTATTAAATCTGTACCACTAATTAAAATATCATTTCCATTACTATCAACAATTTTTATAGAAGCTCTTAACTCATCTTTATAATTATTTATACTATCACATGAATCTAAAATTAATATAGATGATAAACCTGTTAATTCATCATTTTGTTTAATAATAGTTTGACCTTCATACATATCTATATACTTAACGTATCCACTTACTTCTGTAATAACTGGCATAATATGAGGATCCCAATTAACTAATATTTCATTAGCATAAACTTTTTTATTATTTTCTTTTTCTAATATAGATCCATAAGGTAACTTATAATTTTCTTTAATTATACCTTGTTTATCTATTATTTTAAGTTCTACATTTCTTGAAATAATAACAAATTTACCTAAAGAATTAATAACATATTTAAAATTAATTAAATTAATATATCCATCATTTTTTATTTTTATACTAGATTCAGAAGCAGATCTATATGCAGCTCCACCAACATGAAAAGTTCTCATAGTTAATTGAGTACCAGGCTCACCAATAGATTGAGCAGCTATTACACCAACAGCTTCACCTTGATTAATTAAATGACCTCTAGATAAATCCTTACCATAACAATATGAACAAATACCAAAATTAGTTTCACATGTTACTACAGATCTAACTTTAACATTATAAATAGCAGAATTTTCTATATTTAAACAATCATCTTCATTTAATAATTTATCTCTTTTTAATACTTTATCTATATTAGAACAATAAACATCTTCTAATAAAACTCTTCCTAAAATACGTTCTTTTAAAGATTCTTTTATATCTCCACCTTCAATTATTGAACTAATTAATAATCCATTTTTAGTACCACAATTTTTTTCTATTATTACTAAATCTTGAGCTACATCTACTAATCTTCTAGTTAAATAACCAGAATTAGCTGTTTTTAAAGCTGTATCAGCTAAACCTTTTCTAGCACCATGAGTAGAAATAAAATATTGTATAACATTTAAACCTTCTCTAAAATTTGCTGTTATAGCAGTTTCAATTATAGAACCATCTGGTTTTGCCATTAATCCTCTTATTCCAGATAATTGTCTTATTTGAGCTGCAGAACCTCTAGCACCAGAATCAACCATCATAAATACATTATTAAATGACTTTTGCTTTACAATTTTTCCATTTATATTAACATATTCAACAGATAAATTATTCATCATAGATTTAGCTATTTTTTCATTAGCATTAGCCCATATATCTATAACTTTATTATATTTTTCACCTAATGTAACTAAACCAGAATTAAATTGATCTTGTATTTCATTAATTTCAATTTCTGCTTTATTTACAATAATATTTTTATCATATGGTATCATCATATCATCTATACCAATAGATAAACCAGAAATTGTAGCAAATTTAAAACCCATAGACATAATATTATCTGAAAAAATTATAGTATTTTCTAAACCTAAATTTTGATAACATATACTTAATATTTTAGATATTTCATTTTTATTAATAACTTTATTAAACAAATTAAAAGATAAACCTTTAGGACAAATATTTCATAAAATACAACGACCTATACTAGTCTTATATATATTTTTATATTTTATTAAAATTTTATTTTTTAATATATATTCAGTTATCTTTACCTTTATTTTTGTATGTAAAGAATAAACATTATTATTGTATAAATTTTCAGCTTCATAACTATTAGATATAAATATATTATTATTAACTAAATTTTTTTTAGTTTTAGTCATATAATATAAACCTAAAACTACATCTTGTGATGGTACCATAATTGGATCTCCATTAGCAGGAGATAATATATTATTAGTAGACATCATTAATACACGTGCTTCTAATTGAGATTCTAATGTTAGAGGTATATGAACTGCCATTTGATCACCATCAAAATCTGCATTATATGCAGCACATACCAAAGGATGTAATTGTATTGCTTTACCTTCAACTAAAATTGGTTCAAAAGCTTGTATTCCTAACCTATGTAGAGTAGGAGCTCTATTTAATAAAATAGGATGTTGTTTAATAACATCATCTAAAATATCTCATATTATAGGATCTTCATTTTCAACCATTTTTTTGGCTGATTTAATAGTATTAGCAAAACCATAAATTTCTAATTTACCATATATAAATGGTTTAAATAATTCTAAAGCCATTTTTTTAGGTAATCCACATTGATTTAATCTTAAGAAAGGACCTACAGTAATTACTGATCTACCAGAATAATCAACTCTTTTACCTAATAAATTTTGTCTAAATCTACCTTGTTTACCTTTAATCATATCAGATAAAGATTTTAATGGTCTTTTATTAGAACCAGTTATTGCAAATCCTCTACGACCATTATCTAATAAAGCATCTACAGCTTCTTGTAACATTCTTTTTTCATTTTTAATAATTATATCAGGAGCTAATAAATCTAATAATCTCTTTAAACGATTATTTCTATTAATAACTCTTCTATATAAATCATTTAAATCAGATGTAGCAAATCTTCCTCCTTCTAAAGGTACTAATGGTCTTAAATCAGGTGGTAAAACAGGTAAAACTTTTAATATCATTCATTTAGGTTTATTACCAGAATTAATTAATGATTCAATTAACCTAATTCTTTTAGAAATCTTTTTTTTTTTTATTTCAGAATTATTATCTTTTAAAATATTTAATAATTTATTACGTTCTAATTTTAAATCAAAATTTTTTAATAATATCTGTATAGCTTCAGCTCCCATTTGAGCATCAAATTTATTACCAAATTCTTTATAATATTTTAAATATTCTTCTTCTGTTAATATACTTCCTAATTTTAAATTATCTAAATTAGAATTAACCACTATATAAGATTCAAAATATAATACTTTTTCAATATATTTTAATGGTATATCTAATAACATTCCAATTTTAGAAGGTAATGATTTTAAAAATCATATATGTGCTACAGGAGCTGATAATTCTATATGACCCATTCTTTCTCTTCTAACTTTTGAATTTATAATTTCTACACCACATTTTTCACAAATTATACCTTTATACTTTAAACGCTTATATTTACCACATAAACATTCATAATCTTTAATTGGACCAAATATACGACAACAAAATAATCCATCTCTTTCTGGTTTAAAAGTACGATAATTAATAGTTTCTGGTTTTTTTACTTCTCCATAAGATCAAGATCTAATTTTTTTAGGAGAAGCTAAGCTTATTCTAATTGAATTAAACTCTTTTCTTAAAAAATTTTTTTTAAAAAAATTTATATAATTATTATTCACTAAATTAATTCCCAAATAAACTTCTTAAATTAATAAATTTAATTAATTATTTTCTAAATCTATATTTATAGCTAAAGAACAAATTTCTTTTAACAAAACATTAAATGATTCTGGCATACCAGGTTGCATTTGATGATTATCATTTATAATATTTTTATACATTTTTGTTCTTCCATTTACATCATCTGACTTTACAGTTAACATTTCTTGTAAAGTATAAGCAGCACCATAAGCTTCTAAAGCTCAAACCTCCATTTCTCCAAATCTTTGACCACCAAATTGGGACTTTCCACCTAAAGGTTGTTGAGTAATTAAACTATAAGAACCTGTAGACCTAGCATGTATTTTATCATCTACTAAATGATTAAGTTTCATCATATATATATAACCTACAGTTATAGGTTTATCAAATTTATTACCTGTCAAACCATCATATAAATATATTTGACCTGATGAAGGAATATTTAACAATTTAAATAATTTTTTTATTTCATATTCTTTAATTCCATCAAATACTGGTGTAGCAATTGGAAAACCTTTACATAAATTTTTTGCTAATATTATAATTTCATTATCATCTAAATCATTTAAATTTATATTTTTTTTACTATTAAAATTATAAATTTTTTGAATAAATTTTCTTAATTTATATAAATTATTCTTTTTTTTTTTTAGTAAAATATTAATTTTATTTCCTAAAACTTTTGAAATCATACCTAAATGTGTTTCTAAAATTTGTCCTATATTCATTCTAGAAGGAACACCTAAAGGATTTAAAACTATATCAATTGGAACACCTTTATCATCATAAGGCATATCTTCTATAGGACAAATTTTAGAAATAACACCTTTATTTCCATGTCTACCAGACATTTTATCACCTACTTGTAAATGACATTTAATAGACAAATAAACTTTTACAATTTTAATAATACCAGGAGCTAATTCATTTCCTTTAATAATTAATTTTTCTAATTTACTAATCTTTCTTACAAATTTTTTCTTTAACTTAACAAAAAATTTAATTAATTTAATAATTTTTTTTCTTAAAATATAATTATCTATTTTATATAAAAATTTATTATTTAAAGAAATGTCAGTTATTTCTAATTTTTTAAAATTATATTTTTCAAATAAAAATATAATTTTATTTAATAAAATATCTTTAAAATAAGATAATTCCTTATTAAAATTTTTTTTAATTAATTCTAACTTCATTTCTTCTATTTCTAATAATCTTTTACTTTTTTTAACACCTTCTCTAGAAAAAACTTGAACATCTATAACAGTTCCATTAAAACCACTAGGTACTCTTAAAGAAGAGTCTTTAACTTCAGAAGCTTTTTCTCCAAATATAGCTCTTAATAATTTTTCTTCTGGAGTTAAATGAGTTTCACCCTTTGGTGTTACTTTACCTACTAAAATATCACCACTATTTACTTCAGCTCCAATATATACTATACCACTTTCATCTAATTTAGATAATAAATTATCATTAATATTAGGAATATCAGAAGTTATTTCTTCTACACCTAATTTAGTATCTCTACATATACATGAAAATTCATGAATATGAACAGTACTAAATAAATTTTTATAAATAACATTTTCTGAAATTAATATAGAATCTTCAAAATTATATCCATTTCATGGCATAAATGCTACTCTTATATTTTGACCTAAAGCTAATTCACCTAAATCAGTTGCAGAACTATCAGCTAATATATCGTCTTTTCTTACCTTATCATTTAAATTAACACAAGGTCTTTGATTAATACAAGTATTTTGATTAGATCTTAAATATTTATCTAAATAATAAATATCTAAAACTTTATTTAAACTTTTATATTTATTTAATTTAATTACTATTTTACAAGAATCTACATATTTTACTATTCCATCATTTTTACAAATTATTAAATATCCAGAATCCTTAGCAATTATACTTTCCATACCAGTACCAACTAAAGGAGCTTGAGGTTTAATACAAGGAACAGATTGTCTTTGCATATTAGCTCCCATTAAAGCTCTATTAGCATCATCATGTTCTAAAAAAGGTATTAAAGCAGAACCTATAGAAACAATTTGTTGAGGAGAAATATCCATAAAATTTATCTGATTATATTTAAATAAATTAAATTCACCTTTATATCTACAAACAATAAATTCATCTTTTATTCTATTTGATTTATTCAAACTAATATTAGATTGAGCAATAACATAATTATTATCTTCTATAGCAGATAAATAATAAATATCATTAGTTACATAACCTTTATTAACTAACCTATATGGAGTTTCTAAAAAACCATATTTATTTATTTTCGAATAAATTGATAAAGAATTTATTAAACCTATATTAGGACCTTCAGGTGTTTCTATAGGACATATTCTACCATAATGAGAAGTATGAACATCTCTTACTTCAAAACCAGCTCTTTCTCTAGTTAATCCTCCAGGACCTAAAGCAGATATTCTTCTTTTATGAGTTATTTCGGCTAAAGGATTATTTTGATCCATAAATTGTGATAATTGACTAGAACAAAAAAAATCTTTTAATATAGCTGATAATGGTTTAGCATTTATTAAATCTTTAGGATAAATATTATTTATTTGATTAGATAAACGCTCTTTAACTGTATTTTCTATTCTTAATAACCCAATTCTAAACTGATTTTCAATCATTTCACCTACAGACTTAACTCTTCTATTTCCTAAATGATCAATATCATCAATATTATCTTCACCATTTCTTATACTAATTAATTTTTTAATAACATTAATTATATCTTTATTATTTAAAACTGTTGAACCTCTTTTATTAATTTTACCAATAGATTCATTAAGTTTCATTCTTCCTATATTAGATAAATCATATTTATCAGAAACAAAAAATAAACTATTAAATAATTTTTCAGAAGTTTCAATAGTAGAAGGTTCACCAGGTTTAATCATTCTATAAATTTCTAATAATGCAGAATTTTTATCTAAAGTATTATCTATATTAAGAGTATTAGATATATAACTACCTCTATTTAATTCATTTATATATAAAACTTTAATAACTTTAAAACCTGAATCAATAATATTATTTAATATATCAATATTTAATTTAGAATTAGCATATGCTATTAATTTACTTTTTCCTTTTAAATTAATATTATAATTTTTAGATAAAATTTTACCTATTAAATAATCTTTAGGAACTTCTATTAAATTTACATTATTGATTTCCATTTCTTTAATATGTTTTGATAAAATTCTTCTTCCTTTTTTAACATAAATTTTTTTTTTATAAACAATATTAAAATTTAATATTTCACCTGAAAGTCTTGAAGGTATTAATTTCATAAAAATATTATTATTTATAATTTTAAATACTATAAAATCAAAAAATATAGATAATATATCTTCTATATTATAGTTTAAAGCTTTTAAAATTATAGTAATAGGCATTTTTTTTTTACGATCAATTCTAAAAAATAAATAATCTTTAATATCAAATTCAAAATCTATTCAAGAACCTCTATAAGGTATTATTCTAGCATTATATAATATTTTACTAGAAGAACTATTTTTATTTTTATTACTATCAAAATAAACACCAGGACTTCTATGTAATTGAGACACAACAACTCTTTCAGTACCATTAATTATAAAAGTTCCTTTTTTAGTCATTAATGGTATATCTCCCATATAAACTATCTGATCTTCAGTATATCTTTCTTTTTTATCTTCATAAAATAATAAACATAATTTAACTTTTAGAGAAATTGAATATGTCAAACCTCTAATTAAACATTCTTTATAATTGAATGATTTCTTTTTTAAAATATATTTTTTATATATTAATTTAATATTTTTATTATAATTAAATATAGGAAATATAGATTTTAAAGATAATTCTAAACCAGAATCTAAATCTTTTCTTTTATATAAAAAATTATTATAAGAATCTATTTGTATAGAAAGTAAATATGGTATATCTAATATTTTAGATATTTTACTAAAATTTTTACGTATACGTTTTTTTTCAGTATTTGAAAAATACATATAATTTCCAACTTTTATTTAATATAAATTATTTTATTTTATTTCAGTAATTGCTCCTGATTCATCTAAAGATTTTTTTAATATATCTAAATCATTTTTATTAATTTTATCTTTAATTAAAACAGGACAAGAATCTACTAAATCTTTTGCTTCTTTTAAACCAATATTTAAAAAATTTCTAATAATTTTAATAACAGATATTTTATTATTACCAATAGAATTTAAATATAAATCAAATTCTTTTTTTTCTTCTTTTTTAATATTAGAATTATCATTAGAAATTAAATTTGATTCAAAAGTAGAACTATTTATACCAAATTTTTTTTCCATACAATCTATTAATTCAATAACTTCTATTAAAGACATTGATGAAATTCTATCTAATATTTGCTCTTTAGTTATTTCTTTCATATATTTATATTTTCAATAAAAATTAATTAATTAACTTTTTAAATTTTTTAATTTTAATAAAATATTTAAAAATTTTAAAATAGTTATATTTTTTATATAATAACAAAAATAAAAAATAGCCTTATCAAAATTATCTAATTTAATTAATTTATCTTTAAGACTTAAAGAAATATTTTTATTTTTATATATTAAACATCTTAATGTAAATTTATTCTTATAAATATTATTATAATATAATATTTTTAAAATATTATTAATATTTTTATAAGAATAAAAAATAATACTAGGACCTAATATAAATTTATTTAAAAAATCTATTTTAGTATTTTTAATAGCTAATTTTAATAAATTATTTTTTAAAACTAACATAAAAGAATTATTTTCATAAATTTTCTTTCTTAAACTATTTAAAATATTACATTGAAAATTTTTAAAACTTACTAAAACTATAGATACACATTTAATTAAATTATTATTAAGTTTAAAAACTAATTTTTTTTTATCTTTAAATTTTAACAACATTTTAATTACCTAAATTATTTTTCATAAATAAATATTAAAATTACATTTTAATTATATAACTTTTACCCATAGTACTGGAAACAAAAATTTTTTTTATAAACATAAATGTTTTAATAAATTTAGATTTATTTAATTTAATTGAATTTAATAAAGTTAATAAATTATTTGATAATTTATAGCTATCAAAATTTATTTTACCTATACATAAATTTATAATACCAAATTTATCATTTCTATAAATAATTTTACCATTTAAAAAATCATATACTGAACTTTTTATATCATTAGTAATTGTACCTAATTTTATATTAGGTATAATATTTTTAGAAGCTAATAAATTAGATATTTTATCACTATATTTATTAAAATAATTTGGAGTTGTAATAACTAAATTAAAATTATAATTTATTTTTTTATTTATTAAATCATTAATATTTATTAAATCAGCACCTCAAGATAAAACTAAATCTTTATTTAAATTATCATCTAAAATAAATATTTTATATTTTTTACCATTAAAATAAGGTAATTTAACACTGCCAATAATATATTGATTTGCATCCTTTATATCTATATCTAAAATTATAGAAACATCAATAGATTCTATAAAATTTCTTTTAATATTTTCTTTTTTTAAATTATCAAAAATAACAGTAAAACTATTTAAAATATTTTCTTTACCATGTTTTAATATTTTTTTCATATTTAATATTTTAAAAATATAAAAATTAATTTTTATATTTAATTCCCATAGAATTTGCAGTTCCAATAATAGATTTAACTAATTGTTTTATATCATATGAATTAGTATCTAAAATTTTAATTTTAGCTATTTTAATTAATTGTTTATCATTAATATAACCTACAATATTTTTACCAGGATTACTAGAACCTTTTTTAATTAAAACATATTTCTTTATTAAATAAGAAACAGTAGGACTTTTAATTATAAAACTAAATGTACGATCAGAAAAAACTGTTATTACAACAGGTATAGGAATACCTTTATCTAAATTAGAAGTTTTTTTATTAAATAATTTACAAAAATTAATAATATTTAAACCCTTCTGTCCTAAAATTGGACCTACAGGAGGACTTGGATTAGCCATACCAGATAAAACTTGTAATTTAATATAAGACTTAATTTTTTTAGACATTTTAAATTAAAACAATAAATTTATAAAAAATTAATAACTTTTTTCTACTTGTGAAAAATCTAACTCCACAGGAGTAGATCTACCAAATATTAATACAGCAACTTTTAATCTATTTTTATCATAATCTACTTCTTCTACAGTACCACTAAAATCAGAAAAAGGACCACTATTTACTCTAATTAATTCTCCTAATTCAAATAATATTTTTGGTTTAGGTTTTCCACCTATTTTATTTAATTTATCTTTTATAATATTAACTTCTTTTTTACTTATAGGAAAAGGATTAATTGAATTTCCTCCAATAAAACCTATTATTCTAGGAATATTTTTTATTAAATATCAATTTCTTTCATTCATAATCATATTAATTAAAAAATAACCAGGAAAAAATTTGCGATCACTTTTTATTTTAATACCATTTTTAATCTCCATAACTTGTTCAGTTGGAACTAAAATATCTCCAAAATCATTTTCTAAATTATTTAATTTAATAAAATATTTTAATTTATTAACTACTTTATTTTCAAAACCTGAAAAAACTTGTATAACATATCATTTTTTAGAATTATTATACATTTTATAACCTCAAATTTTTTAATATAGTTAAAGTATATATTATAACTATATCTATAAATCAAATTATTCATGAAATTAATAAACTAAATAAAAAAACTATTAACACAATTTTTATAATATTATAATTAGAAGATCAACTAACTATTTTAAGTTCATTTTTAGATTCATTTAAAAAATTAATAAAATTTTTAAATCATAATAAAGATTTAATAATTGAAAATAAAATAAAATATAATAAAATATTAAATAATAAATTTAATAATCAAAATAATTTATTATAATAATAAAAATTAAACAAAAATATAAAAAATAATAATATTGATATTAAAAATAATTTATAAAAATTTTCTATCTTTTTAAAAAAAATATACATTTCTTTAATATTATTAAATATATATAAATTATAAATTATATATTTTAATTTATAAATTTAAAAAAAACAATATATTTCTAAAACAGAAAATATTAAATAAAAAATTATTTCATAAAATTTAAAAAATAATATTCAAAAAATTTCATTTTTTTATAATTATAATTATTTTTATGATTAAATTTAACTAAATGCAAAAAACCATGAATTAATATATATAAAAAATAATACATATAATTTTTATTCTTTTTTAAAGAATCAATTAATAATATTTTTGGACATATTATAATATCACCTAATAAATTATATTTTATAGGATTATAAAATTTAAATGTTAAAATATTAGTATATTTATTACTATTATTAAATCTATTATTTAAATATAAAATATAATATTTATTAACTAAAGTTACACTAATATATTTATTAATATTAAAAAAAGTAAATAAATTATAAAATAATTTATTAATATAAAATTTATCAATTAAAAAAAAACAATCATTAAAATAAATATTTAAATTTAAAAATTTATTAACCATATATAAATTATTTTTTTTCATAAGCATTTATTATATCTTTTAAAATAGATGAACGAATTATATCTTTACAATTAAAAAAAGTAAAACCTATATTATTATAATTCTTAAATATATTAATAGCATGTTTTAAACCAGAAATAATATTTTTAGATAAATCAATTTGTGATATGTCACCATTTATAACAGCTCTAGAATTAAAACCTAATCTAGTTAAAAACATTTTCATTTGATTAATTGTAGTATTTTGAGCTTCATCTAAAATTATAAAACTATTATTAAAAGTTCTACCTCTCATATAAGCCAAAGGAACTACTTCTATTATATTACTATATATATATTTTTTATAAAAATTAGAACCTAATATTTCAAACAAAACATCATATATAGGACATAAATAAGGATTAATTTTTTGATTAAAATTTCCTGGTAAAAAACCTAATTTTTCACCTGCTTCTACTATAGGACGAGCTAAAATTATTTTATATACTTTTCTTTTATTCAAATAATTTATAGCAGCAAAAGTAGATAAATAAGTTTTACCTGTACCTGATACACCTATACCAAAAGTAATTACTTTATTATAAATATTATTTAAATATAAAAATTGTTTACTATTTTTAGGTTTAATATAATTTAAATTAATATTTGATATTCTATTTTTAGATTTTTTTTTCATTACAAAATTTATATTTTAATATTTTATTTATATTATAAATTACCATATAAATAATTTTTATTACTAATATCATTTATTTTAACAGATATTATTTTACCTAACATATTTTTATTACCAATAAAATATACTTTCCTATTATTTTCTGTTTTACCAAATAAAAATTTAGAATTTTTTTTTGAAAAACCTTCAACTAATATATCATATTTATTATTTAACATTTTTTTATTTCAATAAATTATATTATTATCTATTAAATATTTTATTTCTCTAAATCTTCTTTTTTTCTCAATTAAATCTATATTATCTTTCATATAAAAAGATTCTGTACCAGGTCTTGGAGAATACATAAATATATAACTATGATCAAATTTTAATTCATTTATTAAATCTAAAGTTAATAAAAAATCTTTTTCTGATTCACCAGGAAAACCTACTATAAAATCAGTACTAAAAATCATATTAGGTCTTACATATAAAATTCTTTTTACTAAATCTTTATAAAATTCTATATCATATTTTCTACGCATTAATTTTAATATTTTATTTGAACCACTCTGAACAGGTAAATGTAAATAATTAACTATTTTATTAATATTTTTATAAGCATTTATAATATCATCACTAAAATTATACGGATTACTAGTAGTAAATCTTATTCTTTTAATATTATTAATTTTAGAAATTAAATTTAATAAATTAGAAAAACTACATAAATCACCATTATTAAAAATACCAGAATAAGCATTTACATTTTGACCTAATAAATTTATTTCACAAACATTATTATTAGATAAATAACAAATCTCATCTAAAATTTTTTCTGGTGACCTACTTATTTCTTTACCTCTAGTAAAAGGCACAATACAATATGAACAAAATTTATTACATCCTTCTATAATAGTAACATAAGTATTTAATTTAATATTATTATAATTAAAAATTTTATTATTAATATTATTTTTATCTATTTTATAAGATTTTATATCAATTAACTTTTTTTTATATTTTATAAATTTATAAATTAATTTATTTAATTTATGTATTGATTGAGGACCACATACTATATCTATTAAATCATTACGTAAAAATATTTTTTCTTTTTCTTGAGTTGATAAACATCCACAAATACAAATAATTAAATTATCTTTTTCTTTTTTAAAAGATCTTAATCTTTCTAAAAAATTAAAAACTTTATATTCTGATTTTTTTCTTATAGAACAAGTATTTAATATAATTAAATCAGAATCAATATAATTATCTACTATTTTATGATTATTAATTTTTAAATAATTTAATATTTTATCTGAATCATAATGATTCATTTGACAACCTCAAGTTTTTAAATAAACTTTTCTATGCATTTTTATAAAAATAAAATTTAAAAAAATTAAATTAGCTACGACAGGACTTGAACCTGTGACCTCAGCGTTATGAATGCTGTGCTCTAACCTACTAAGCTACGTAGCTATTTACAGGGGTACCAGGATTTGAACCTGGGATCTCGGGATCAAAACCCGATGCCTTACCTCTTGGCTATACCCCATTATAAAATAATAAGTATATAATATTTTATAAATATACGGAAGACGAGATTCGAACTCGTATTTAAAAACTAGATTCTAATTCTAGTGCGTTTACCAATTTCGCCACTTCCGTATAATATATAATAAATAACAAATATATTATTTATATATATTATATTATAATACTAATTATATGAAACATATATTTTTAAATAAAATAATAAAAAAATATACTAAAATTTTTAATAAACATAATTTATATTATGGACATAGTACATATAATTCATATACAGAATCTGTACATTTAATATACTCTGTCTTAAAATTAAATATAAATAAAAAATATTATAAAGTTAAAATAAATAAAAAAAAATTAAATAAAATATTATATTTATCAAAAATAAGAATAAAATATAAAATACCAATTGCTTATTTAACTAAAAATGTATGATTTGGTACAAAAAATTTTTATATAGACAAAAGATCTATAATACCTAGAAGTCATATTAATGAAAAATTTTTAAATAACTTTAAAAAAAAAATTAAAAATTATAATTCTATAAGAATATTAGATCTATGTACAGGTAGTGGATGTATTGCAATAATATGTTCTTATATATTTCCTAAATCTAAAATAGATGCATCAGATATATGTTTTAAAACATTAAAAGTAGCTAAAAAAAATATTATATTACATAAAAAAAATAATATTAAAATTATAAAATCAAATTTATTTAAAAATATAAAAAAAAAATATGACTTAATTTTAACAAATCCACCATATATAAATAAAAAATATATCAAATATTTACCTAAAGAATATTCATATGAACCAAAAATATCTTTAATATCTAAAGATAAAGGTTTATATATTATTAAAAAAATAATTAAAAATTCATATAAATATTTAAAAAATAATGGTTATTTAATATGTGAAATTGGAAACCAAAAAAATAAAATAAAAAAATATTTTAATAAAATTAAACCTAAATTAATCAAAATAAAACAAATAAATAAAAATATTTTACAAATAAAAAAAATAATATCCAAATAAATATTAAAATTAATATTAATATAATAAATTTAATAAAATTAATAATATTATAATATTTATTATTTTAAAAAATTTATAATATAAAATATATTATATATTAATTTATAATAAAAAATATTTTTATTAAAATTTAAGTTATTTTTAAAATCATTTAGAAATAAAAATATTTCATCAATAATTAAAAAAATTTTATTAATAGATAATAAATTACTTAAATATTTTATTATATAAATATAATCTATATTATAATAAATAATTTTAAATTTATTAAATCTTAATATATCTAATAATATATATAAAAATCAATTTATATAATATTCTAATAAATGATTATTATAAAATAATATTACATATTTACTAATATTTTTATAAAAAATAAAATTAATATTATTTATAAAATTTTTTCTTAATAACCATAATTTTTCCAATAAATAAACAGATAATAAAGGAGAAAAATTACTTATACGTATTGAAGATAAAATCTTAAATTTATTAAAATTTAATTTTATATTTTTATAATTATTCAAAATTCAATTTAAAATATAATTTTCATTTGGAGAAAATATTATATATTTATAACATCTACTTAAAATAGTATTAGGTATTTTTATATAACTTAAACATGAAAATATTATTATAACATTATAAAAAGAATCTTCTATAATTTTTAATAAAAAATTATTAATAAATTTATTACTAAAATTAAAATTTGAAAAATATATAATTTTATATTTAGAAATATATAAATTATTAAAAAAAATTTTATTTATATTTTTAACCATATCTAAAGAAATATTACTATTTTTATCAAAACAATAATAATTTGGATGATTACTATTATTTAATAAATTACAATTTATACATTTATTACAAAATTTATAATTAATCTTATAATTACAAAATAATCATTTAATTATATTAATAACTAAATTATCTACATTTAAATTAGTATTATAATTAATAATTAAACCAAAATTTTTCCTTTTAAAAATATTAGATAAAATAATTTCTTTATATAAATTTATTAATCAAGGATATAAATTTAAAATCATAATTTAAATAAAATAATTATAATTAAAATATAAATATATAATTATATAAAATTATAATATAATATATATATTTACATATAAAGGATATTATAAATGTTAATAAAAAAAAAAGCACCAAATTTTAAATCAAAATCTATTACACCAAATAATAAAATTTTAAAAGTTTTTAATTTTAAAAAAATAATAAAAAAAAAAAATTGCTTATTATTCTTTTGACCATTAGATTTTTCTTTTATATGTCCAACAGAAATACTATCATTAAATTTTAGATATGAAGAATTTAAAAAAAGAAATACAATTATAATAGGAGTATCTACTGATTCTATTTATACACATTTAGCATGAAAAAATACCCCTATAGAAAAAGGTGGTATAGGTAATAATATTAAATTTCATTTAGTATCAGACTTAGATAAAAAAATTCAAAAACTATATAAAGTAGAATATAAAAAAAGTTATGCATTAAGAGCAACATTTTTAATAGATAATAAAAGAATTATAAAACATATTTCAATTAATGATTTACATATAGGAAGAAATATTAATGAAATATTAAGATTAATAGATGCAATAAATTTATATTCTTTAAATAAAGAATTATGTCCTGCACAATGAGAAACAAATAAAAGTACAATTAAACCAAATAAAAAAAGTATATCAAATTATTTAAAAAATAATATTAAAGAATTATATAATAATAAATAAAATAAAATTTAATAATATATAAATATATTATTTATAATAATAATAAAAAAAAATAATTAAAATTATAATTTAAAAATTTAAAATATAAAATTTTTAATAAATAAAAATATTTAATATATAAATTTTAATTTCTCCTTCCTAATATAAAAGGAGAAATTAATTAATAATTAAATTTTACTTTCATTATATATAACATGTTTCTTAATAATAGGATCATACTTTTTTATTGATAATTTATTTAAGTTATTTTTATTTTTAGTAGTAGTATAAAAATGTTTACTACCTGAACTAGATATAAGTTTTATTTTAATTCTATTTTTTTTTGACATAATTATTATTTATACTTTATTTTTAAAAAATTTATTTAAAAAAAAATTTATTCCTTTTTTATCTATTGTTCTAATAGCTTTAGAACTAACTCTAAGTTTTATAAATTTTTTTTTACTAGAAACTCAAAAACGATGATAATGTAAATTAGGTAAAAATTTTCTTCTTGAAGCATTCATAGAATGAGATCTTTTATTACCAAATATTGGTTTTTTTCCTGTTATTAAACATATTTTAGACATAATTAAATATTTAATATAAATTATAGATATAATAATATTATATTATAATATATTTGTATAAAATTATTTATATTTACTTTTATTAAATAATAATATTTTTTTAGTTAAAAAAATATTATTATATTTATATAATTCTATTTTAAATAAACCATAAATTATTAATATATTATTTAATTCTATAAATTTATGATATTTTATAAATAATTCTTTAAATAAAAATATTTCTAAATTACCAGTACTATCATCAATATTAATAATATAAATTTTATTTCTTTTTTTAGTATATAAAATTTTTATATTAGTTATTACACCACAAATTATTATTTTTTTTGTAACTTTAATAAATAAAATATTTTTAATATAAAAAATATTATAATTTAATTTTATATATTTAATATATTTTTTTAAAGGATGATCTGTTAAATATAAACCTAAAAAAAATTTTTCTTTATTTAAAATAAGATCTTTTTTATAATTTTTTTTAATATTTTTATTTAAAAATTTTAAATCTTTAAAATAATTTATCTTAAATAAACTTAATTGATTAATATTATTTTTTTTGTTTTCAAAAATAGCTATTTTTGAAAAATTTTTAATATTTTTAAATAAAATATAACGATTTATATTAAAAATATCAAAACAACCAGAATAAATTAAACTTTCTAAAGTAGATTTAGAAAGTCTATTATTATAAAAATTTAAAATACAAAAATTTATAAAATTATTAAATTTACCATTTTTATTTCTTATATTAATAATATTTTTAATAGTATTTTTTCCTATACCTTTTATAGCACCTAAACCATAAATAATATTACCTTTTTTATTAATTCTAAAATAATAATCACTTCTATTAATATTAGGATAAATAATTTTTATATTATTATTTTTAGCCTCATTAATCATAGATATAATTTTATTAATATTATCAATATCAGTATTCATAACAGATACAATTAATTCACATAAAAAATTAGCTTTTAACCAAAGAGTCTGATATGCAATAATAGCATAGGATACTGAATGAGATCTATTAAATCCATATCCTGAATATTTTATCATTAAAGAAAATATTCTTAAAGATAATTTATAATCTATACCTAATGATTTTGAACCCTTTTTAAATATTTTTTTTTGTAAACATATATCTTTTTTATTTTTATCACAAATTGATCTTCTTAATATATCTGCTAAACCTAAATTATAATTACCTAATACTCTAGCTATTTCCATAACTTGTTCTTGATATAAAATTATTCCATAAGTACATTTTAAAATAGGAATTAATAATTTATGATTACATAATTTATGAGGATAGTATATTTTTTCATTACCATTTTTTCTATTTATAAAATTATCTACCATACCAGACTTTAAAGGACCAGGTCTAAATAATGCTAATAGAGCAACTATATCTTCAAAACAATCTGGTTTTAATCTTTTTATTAAATCTCTCATACCTTTAGATTCTAATTGAAATACAGCTATAGTATTAGAATTTTTTAATAAATCAAAACTTAATTTATCATTTAAACATAAATTATTAATATTAATTTTTTTTTTAAAATTTTTATAAATTAATTTAGTACATTTATCTATAATAGATAATGTTCTTAAACCTAAAAGATCAAATTTTATTAATCCAACATATTCAATATCATATTTATCAAATTGAGTTACTAATTTATTATTTTCAAAATCTTTAAATATTGGACAAAAATCATATACTAATTTTGATGAAATAACTATACCACCAGCATGTTTACCAATACCTTTTATTAAACCTTCTAATCTTTTAGATATATCTATTAATTTTCTAACTTGAACATCATTTTTATATAATTTATTTAATTTAGGTTCAATTTTAATTGCTTTATCCAAAGTAATTCCTATATTAAATGGTATTAACTTAGCTATATAATCAATAAAAATATATGAATATCCTAAAACTCTTCCTACATCTCTAATAACAGATTTAGCAGTTAATGTATTAAAAGTAACTATTTGAGCTACAGAATTTCTACCATATAATTTTTCAATATGAGATAATACTTTATCTCTTTTTTGCATACAAAAATCTATATCAAAATCTGGTATAGATATTCTTTCTAAATTTATAAATCTTTCAAAAATTAAATTAAATTTTAAAGGATCAATTTCTGTAATACCTAATAAATAAGCTACTAATGAACCAGCTCCAGAACCTCTACCTGGTCCTACAGGTATTCTTTTTTTTTTAGATCAATTGACAAATTCCATAACTATAACAAAATAGTTAGATAAAAATGTTTTATTTATTATTATTAACTCTTTTTTTAATCTTAATATATATTTATTTAATAATTTTTTTTTAATTTTTTTTTTATATAAATTACTAAAAGTTAAATCTTTTATATATTCAAAAGATGTTTTATATTTATTAATCTTAAAATTAGGTAAAATAATTTTTCTTTTTTTTAAAATAAAATTACATCTTTTAGAAATTTGTACACTATTATATAATACTTCAGGAATATCTTTAAATATAAAACTCATTTGATTTTCAGTCTTCAAAAATTGTTGATCAGTATAATTTATATAATTATAAATTTTTTTAATATTACAATTATAATAAATAGAACAACGAATCTTATGAATATTAAAATCATTTTCATTAATAAATAAAACTTTATTACTAGCTACTACAAATATTTTTAATTCATATGATAAATTAATTATTTTATTTATATAAATATTTTCATTAATATAAGAAATTCTATATATATGTAAATATATTCTATCTTTTAATATTTTTTTTCAAAATATAATAATTTTTTTAATAATATCTATATTTTTATAAATATAATATTTTCCAATACAATTAAACTTATCAAAAGAAAATAAAAAAATTAAACCTTCTTGATATTTTAAAATTAATTTATAATATATAGAACTATTATATAAAATAAATTCGGATTTATTTTTAATTAAAGATAAAGAAATTATCTTTATTAAATTATTATATCCTATATTATTCATAACTAATATAGTTAATGAATGAGATTCTTTATTATAAATATTATTTTTATAATGTACATATACATCAACTCCTATAATAGGTTTTATACCATAAAAATAAGATTTATTAATAAATTTTATAATAGCTGATAAATTATAAAAATCAGTTAATGCTATAGATGGTATTTTAAGTTCAACACATTTTTTTAATAAATTTTCAATTTTACATATACCATCTTTTATAGAATAATCACTATGTACATTTAAATGTATAAATTTAGGATCCATTATAATTTAATAAAATATTAAAATTAATTAAATATATTTTTTTTATTAATTATATAAATAACATAATTAGTAATATTATTAATATTATTATTATAATAAAATATAGAATTTAAATCAAAAACTAAATTATATTTATTTATATAAGAAATATTATTAACTATACTAAAAATTTTTAATAAAGTTTTTTTATAAATTTTAATATTTTTATTATTATAAAAAAATTGAATCTTATTTAAATTATTTAAAATTTTTTTTTTCTTAATAAATAAAATAAATTTAAGAAATTTAAATTTATTTAAATTAATAAAATATTTTGTTTCATTTAAATTTTTTTCTCTATTATTTAAAATATTTATATATTTAACATATTTTATATAAAATTTATTAAATTCATTATTTAAATTTAATAAATATTTATTATATTGATAAGTATTATTTATTACATAATTTACATTTAAACAAGCTATATTATTAGTATTAGCATTTAACTTATTAAATATTATTAAATTAATTAAAATAATAAATTTAATAATATAATTTAAAATATTATTTTTCATATATTAATTATTACTTAAATAAAAATTTAAAATATTTGATTTATTATTTAAATTTTTTAATGGAAAACCTAATATAATATTTAAATAACCTAATGGAGTAAATATTTTAGTATGTAAACCATAAGATATTTTAAATACTTTATTAAAATTTATATAACTTAATTTAAAATGATTATTTCTTAATTTATTATTTAATACAAAACCTGAATCTATAAATAATATAGATTTAATATATTTATTATAACTACTTTTTTTCTTTAAAAAAATATTATTTATTATAAATTCATTACTTAAATAAAAAATATAATTTTTACCTAAATATGATTCTGCTAAACAATAATTATTTAAATTTTTACAATTTGAAAAATTTAAATTCATAAATATTAAATTATTAAATAAATCTTTATAATCAAAACCTCTTAAAAAATTATTATTTATATTACTAAAATTTTCATAAATTGGAATATTTTTATTATTAAATGTATTAGAAAAGCCAAAAAATATATTTGTTAATAAAATTAATGATTTTTTTTTATTTAAAGATATATATTTTTTAAATAAAAAATAAAATTTATAAAATTTATCATTAGATAATAAAGGTAAACTAATTTTAGTATTTAAATTTAAATAAAATCCATTATTAGGATTATATTTATCATTTAGTTTATTTATTTCCAAAATATTCTTTATAAAAAAATTACTATATTTATAAATATTATTATTTTTAAATTTTAAGAAATTATTAAATATAAAATTTAAATAATTTAAAAATAAAATATTTTTATTAAAATTAAATATCTTATTACTTATATATTTTATATATAAATTATAATTAATATTATTATTTAAATTTAAAAAAAAACCAGTATTTAAACCATAATAATTATTAGAATATCTATTATTAAATAATAAATTATAAATTTTGCTATTATAATAAAATTTATATTTAAAATTAATATTTTTAAATAAATTTTTTATAAAAGTAAAACTACTATAATTCATATAATTATTATTAGTAAAATTTAGATTAAAATCATCACCTATATTAAATAAATTTTTTTTATTAAAAATAAATTTATAATTTAAATATTTTAATTTACCAAAATTTATATTAAAATTTAATAAACCTTTCTTTATAAATTTTAAATTATAAATAATATTTAAATTATTATTATTTAAAATATCAATAATTTTTAATTTAAATTTAATATTTTTAAAATAATTTTTTTGTAATAAATTATAAATTAATTTATTTAATATATACTTATTATAAATATAATCCTTTGTTTTGTTTAAATTATATAATATAAAATTATATTTTTTTTTAATATTTGATTTTAAAATAATATTTTTAATTTTATAAATATTATTTAATTTAATATACATAAAAAATATAATTTTATTATCTAAAATTTTTTTATATTTAATATTTAATATTATATAGATATAACCCCTTTTTTTTAAAAAAAAATTTATTTTATTTATAAAAGACTTAAATTCAATATAATTAAAATAATTATTTAATAATAAATTATTTAATTTAAAATTATATAAAATATTTTTATTTAATTTTGATATATTACTTAATATAAATAAATTATTTATTCTATATCTATTACCTTCATGAATATATAAATTAATATTTAATTTATTATTACAATCTATTTTTTTATCAATTTTAATAATACTAAAATCTAAAAATCCATAATTAAAATAAAAATTTTTTATTTTATTCAAACATATATTAAATTTATTTTTATTTAAAAATACTATATCAAATTTACAATCTTTTAATAATAATAAAAATTTATCTTTATTTAAAAATTTATTTCCATATATATTAATATTTAAATTATTTAATAAATTATTATTAATATTTAATTTTAATAATATATAAATTTTATTAAACTTAATAATATTAAAATTAATTTTTAAATTATTTAAACCTATATTTTTATATTTTAATAACATAAATTTTTTAAATTTAAATAAATTATTTTTATATAAATAACAATTTTTATTAATATTAAAACTACTTAAAATTTTAAATAAAAATTTTTTACTAAAATAAATTTTATTATTATTATTTAATATAATATTATTAATAATTAATTTATTATATAAATATATAAATAAATTATTATTTAATTTAAAATATTTAATTTTATAAAAAAAATTCATTTTTCATAAAAAATTAATTATATTTTTATTATTAAATTTAATAAATTCATAATTAATTTTTTTATATAAAATATTATGAAAAATTTTACTATAATTATAGTATATAAAAACTTTATTAAATTGTATATTTTTAGAAAAACAAAAATTAAAATTAAATATTAAAAAAAATAAAATTATTAAATAATTAATTATAAACATAAAATAATTTAGTATAAATATTAATAATTTAAAATTATATATCATAATTTAAAATATATTAATAAAATTTTAAAAATTAAATTAATAAATATATTAATAACTAAAATATATAAAATAATATATAAAAAATTAAAACTAAATTAATATATTTTTTTTTTTATTTAAAAATAACATACTTAAAATCTTTATATATTTATTTGTCATAAATTGTAATTTATTATTTAATAATAAACTTTCATCTTTACTAAATATTTTATTTTTTAATAAAATTTTTATATTATTCTTAAAAAATTTACGTTTATTTCTAATAGAAATTTTAAAAAATTCTAAATCTTTTTTTAATAAATTTAAAATCTTAATTCTATATTGCTCAGTTATAGGTGGTAAATTTACTATTATATTATTATCACAAATATTTGTAGTTAAATTTAAATTAGAAGTTTCAATTATATTTCTAACTTTATTTTTTATCTTTTTATCAAACAATGAAATTTTAAAACAATTATTTTCAAAACATATATTAGATAATTTATATAATTTTGTTTTATAACCATAATAATCAATATATAAATTAGAAATAATATTTATATTATTAAAATTTAAATTATACTTAGAAATTTTTTCTTTAAAAGAACAAACACATTTATTCATTTCAATTTCAATCTTCTCTTCATTTAATTCATATTTATATAACATATAATCTCATATAAAATTATTATTTAATTAATTAATTAATATATAATTTAAAATTAATAGTAAAATTATTTTAAATAAAAATTACTTTAATAAAATTAATCATCTAAAAAACCACGTAAAATTTCAGATCTACTAGGATGACGTAATTTTCTTAATGCTTTTGCTTCTATTTGTCTAATACGTTCTCTAGTAACATCAAATTGTTTACCTACTTCTTCTAAAGTATGATCACTATTCATATCAATACCAAATCTCATTTTTAAAACTTGAGCTTCTCTAGGAGTTAAACTAGATAAAATATTATTAGTAACAGATTTCAAACTTTCAGTAGTAGCAGAATCTAATGGCAATTCTAAAGATGTATCTTCTATAAAATCACCTAAATGTAAATCTTCATCTTCACCAATAGGTGTTTCCATAGATATTGGTTCTTTAGAAATTTTTAAAATTTTTCTAATTTTATCCTCTGACATTAACATTTTATTTGATAATTCTTCTGGAGTAGGTTCTCTACCAATCTCTTGTAATAACTGTCTAGAAATTCTATTTAATTTATTTATAGTTTCTATCATATGTACAGGAATTCTTATTGTTCTAGCTTGATCAGCTATAGATCTAGTAATAGCCTGACGTATTCATCAAGTAGCATATGTTGAAAATTTATATCCTCTTCTATATTCAAATTTATCAACAGCTTTCATTAAACCTATATTACCTTCTTGAATTAAATCTAAAAATTGTAAACCTCTGTTAGTATATTTTTTAGCTATAGAAATTACTAATCTTAAATTAGCTTCTACCATTTCTCTTTTAGAATTTTTAGTTTTAATTTCATTATTTAATATATTAATATTTATTTTCTTAAATTTTAAAATATTTAAACCTATTTTATCTTGTATAATAATTAAATTATTAATTTTATTAAATATTTTATCTTTAAATTTTAATAAATTTAATGATCAAAATTTATTCATATTAATAGCTTTATAAAATCAGTTAAAACTATAATTATATTTATAAAATAAAGATATAAAAATATCTTTAGGCATTAAACTTTTTTTTACACATAAATACATTATTTTTTTTTCAATTAAATTTATTTTATTAAAAATATTTTTAATTTTAAATAATAAATGATTTAATTGTTTTGGAACTAATTTAAATGTCATAAAAATATTTATTAATTTATTTAGTTCACACTTAGAATAAGGATGATTTATTGTATATTTATTAATAAATTTTAATAAATTATTATATTGATAACTTAAATAATCAAACTTATTTTTTATAATTCTTTTAAAATTATTAATATTATTAGTATTATTAAAATTATCAATATATTTTACTTTATAAAAATCATTATATTTTTTATTAAAAATAAAATTATAATTAAATTTATAATCAACAAATCCAACTATTAAATCAGATAATTTAATAATATTAAGTTTAACTAAATTATATTGATCTAAAAAATATTTAATAGACTTAAAATATTTGGCTAAATTAAACTGAATCTTATTAATACTATATTCAATTTTTTTAGCTATTTTAATTTCACCTTCCCTGGTTAATAATTCAACATTACCCATTTCTTTCATATACATCCTAACAGGATCTGTAATCTTATTAACATTATTTTCATATTTTAATAAATTATTATCTAAAAAATCTGAACAATTATTATTAGAAATAATATTTTTTTTTTTACAAAAAATTAATCTATCTATATTTTTATCTTTTATAACAGCAATACCAAAATTATTTATTATTTTAATAATTTTTTTATATTGTAAAGAACTAATTTTACTTAAAAAAGATAACCTATCATTAATTTGAGAATATGTTATATAACCTTTTTTTTTATTTTCTGAAATTAATAAAATAATTTTTAACTTAATACTTTTTTTCATAAAATAAAATCCATAATTTTTATTTAAATTAAATAATTTAAACAAATAAATTTAATAAAAA
This sequence comes from Candidatus Stammera capleta, assembly GCA_002688505.1. Lineage (GTDB taxonomy): Bacteria > Pseudomonadota > Gammaproteobacteria > Enterobacterales > Enterobacteriaceae > Stammera > Stammera capleta. The sequence continues at coordinate 148,521 of CP024013.1, read as the reverse complement.
AAAATATATATATAAATTAATACTTTAATTTATATATACATATATAAATTAATACTTTAATTTATTAAATTTAATTAAATTTCATATCTTTATTTTTCTACTTAAAGATAATTCATATAAATTATTATTATTTAATAATATTTTTTTTAAAATATTTTTTATAATAAAAAATTTTAATTTAATTAAAGCATCATTAAAAATCAAATCATAATTTACATTTTTAGGAAAAAAATTTCATAAAAATAATTTTATTAAATAATTTTTTATATTATTATTAAATTTAGATATAATATTAATAATATTAATATTTTTATTATTAATACATAAATAAACTATATCTAAAAATAAAACCAAACCTGGAATACTTCTATTATAATTAAATATTTTATCATATAAATTTACTTTATAAGATAATTTAGGATATTTTAATAATAAACTTATTAAACATCTTAATAAAGTAAACTTAACTTTAATATTATTTTTATTAATATTTAAAAATAAAAAATTTCTTAAATTATATTCACTTAAAATACCAATTTTATTAAAAATTTTATATTTTATAAAATATTTAGTAACAGGACAATTAATTTTAGAAATATAAGGTAATAATGAAGTTACAAAATAAATTTTATATTTATAATTATAAAAATTACTTTTTAAAAAATAAAACTTAAATAAAATATCTATAATAGATAAAGAATTATTTATTCTTTTTTCAAATAAAATTTTACCCTCTTTTTGAATTAAAGAATCAGGATCTTCTCCACAAGGTAAAAAAACAAAAAAAGACATTCTTTTCTTATTTATAAAAGAAATTAATATTTTAATAATATTTTTAATATAAAAAAAATTTGATTTATCACCATCTAAACATAATACAATTTTATTAGTATAAAAATATAATATTTCAATTTGTTTTTTAGATATATTAGAACCTAATAAAGCTACAGAATATTTAATACCAAATTTATATAACATAATTACATCTATATAACCTTCAACAACTAATATTCTTTTTAATTTATTTTTATTTTTTATAATATTATAAAAATTATATAAATTATAATTTTTAGTAAAAAATATATTATTAGAAGAATTTATATACTTAATAAAATTATTATCTATAATAGATCTACCACCAAAAGCTATTATATTACCATTAATATTATGTATTGGAAATATTATTCTATTAAATAATCTATCATAAAAATTACCATATTTATTTTTTATTAAAATACCTAATTTAAATAAAAAATATTTATTTTCATAACTTAAATTATTTATAAATTTATTTACTAATATACTATAAGAATAACCTATAGAAAAATGCATAATACATTTATGATTAATATTTCTTTTAATTAAAAATTTACTTATTTTATAAACTTTATAATTTATAATTAAAGATTTAATATAAATTTTATTAATATTAAACATTAGTTTAAAAAATTTTTTTTTATCTCTGAAATAATTTTTATTAATAAAATTAATATTATTATATAATATTGGTATACCACTAATACTAGATAATTCTTTTATAGCATCCAAAAAATTATAATTATTAATTTTAATTAAAAAATCAATAATATTACCACTAGATTTACAACCAAAACAATAAAAAAATTGTTTATCTCTATTAACTATAAAAGATGCATTTTTTTCATCATGAAATGGACAAATAGATCTATAATATCTACCAACTTTTTTCAAACTTATTTTAGATGAAATTATATCTACAATATCATTAGATGATATTAATTGATTAATAAATAAACGAGAAATATATTTCATAAAATATATATTTCTTTAATTAAAATTTATCTATTACTATTATTATTATTATTATTATTTCTAAAATATTTTTTTATACTTCTTTTAATAGCAGAAGCTCTAGCTTTTTTTCTAATAGTAGTAGGTTTTTCATAAAATTCTCTTTTACGTACTTCAGTTAAAATACCTGATTTTTCACAACATCTTTTAAATCTTCTTAAAGCTATATCAAAAGGTTCATTATCTTTTACTTTAATAAAAGGCATAAAAATATATCCTATAAAATTAAATTATAATTAAAATATATTATAATTATATAATAAATTAAATTAAAATAAAAGATATGATAATTTTAGGAATAGAAACATCTTGTGATGAAACTGGGATAAGTTTATATGATACAAAAATTGGTATTTTAACAAATAAATTATTTAGTCAAAATAAAATACACACAAAATATGGTGGTATAATGCCAGAAATAGCTTCTAAAAATCATTATAAAAAAATATTTATAGTATTAAATAAAGCATTAAAAAAAACAAAAAAAAAAATCAAAGATATTAATATAATATCATATTGTGCTGGACCTGGATTACCAAATTCTTTATTAATAGGAACTGCATTAGCAAAATCTATGTCTTTAATATATAAAATACCATCAATACCTATAAATCATATAGAAGCACATATAATGTCTATTATGATAAATAAAAAAGTACCAAAATTCCCTTTTATATCACTTGTTACATCTGGAGCACATACATTATTATGTATAGTAAAAAACTATGGAAAATATAAAATTATAGGACAATCACTAGATGATTCAGCAGGAGAAATATTTGATAAAATTTCAATATTATTAAAACTAAAATTACCTGGAGGTAAATATATATCAAAAATAGCAAAATATTCAAATAAAAATTTAAATTTTCCAAAACCATTAATAAATAAAAATACTTTAAATTTTAGTTTTTCAGGATTAAAAACACATATTTTTAATTATATTAAAAATAATAAATTAAATTTTAAAAATAAAGCTAATATTGCATTTTCATTACAAGAAAGTATTACAAATATATTAATAAAAAAAATAAAATTAGCATCTAAAAAATATAAAATTAATACATTATCTATTGTTGGAGGAGTTAGTAGTAATAAAATTTTAAGAAAAAAAATGTTTAATTTAACTAAAATAAACAAAAAAATTTTTTTTAATAACAAAAAATTATGTACAGATAACGCTGCAATGATAGCATATACAGGATGAAAAAAATATTTATTTAATAAAAAAATAAAAAATAATTTTGAAATAGATATAAAACCTAAATGAAAAATAAATGAAAATTTTAAAAATTAAAATTTAGAAATTCAATTTAAAAAATTTTTTTAAAGTTAATAAACGTAACTTATATATATTTTTTTTTATACACTTACCTTTTAAACTATTAAAATTAATATAATCTTTAATTTTTAAATTTACTAATAATTTATATATTTTAAATAAATTATTTTCTAAAAAACAAATTATATTAATATTAATTAAATTAAAAAATTTTAATATAATTAATATATTATATAAATTAAAAATTAAATTAGTATTTCTTCATATATCTAATTTATAAAATATATCTAATAAAAAATTAAATAAATTTTTATTATTAAAAAAATATATTAACTTTATAACTAAAAATATTTTTTTAAAATAAAAAAAATATTTACTAGGTAATCTAAATTTTATACAAAATTTTTTTACATTATTCAAAATAAAATCACTATATATAAAATATTTTCTAGAAAATATAGTATAATTAAAAAAAAAACAAAAAAAAATAAATTTAATATATATATTATAATTTAAATAATCTATTTTTTTAAAAATCAAATAAAAATAATATCTAATTTTAATATTATTAAAAATATTATTTAATTCAGGAAAAATTATATTAATAGCATTACATTTATTTAAAATACTAAAAAAAAAATATATATTTTTATTATTCAATACTTTTTTAAATTCTATTCAAATACGTTCAGGAGTTATATAAGATAATTCACCATTAATAACAATCTTTTTCATTAAATTAAATGTATTATTTTCAATATAAAAATTAAAATTTAATAAATATGAATAGAATCTTGCTACTCTTAGTAATCTTATTGGATCATCTATAAAATAATGTGAAACATTTCTAATAACTCTATTTCTAATATCATTAATACCATTATAAGGATCAAAATATTTACCATTTTTATCCATTGCAATAGAATTAATTGTTAAATCTCTACGAAACAAATCTTCTTCTAAAGTAACATCTGAAGAAAAACTACAATAAAAACCTTTATAACCAACACCATTTTTTTTCTCTTTTCTAGCTAAAGCATACTCTTCTTTTGTTATAGGATTAATAAAAACAGGAAAAAAATTACCTATAGGTTTATAACCTAAATTAATCATATTTTTATATGTAGAACCAACTACTAATCAATCCCTATCTCTAATATTTAAACCTAATAATTTATCCCTTACAGCACCACCTACCATATAAATTTTCATTTAATTTTACAAAAAATTTATTAATAAATCTTTATCAAATAAATTATTTTCAATTTTTTTAAGAGCTATTATAGTAGGTTTGTTTTTATTATTAATAAATTTTTTATTATACAATTGTATTTGTCTTGAATAATAAGAAGCTATCAATATTAAATCGAATCTATTTCCAACTATTTTAATAGCTTTCTGAACAATAAAATATGACATAAAATATTAATATTAAATAAATAAAATTATATTTTATTATATATAATATTAAATAATTAATCAATATATTAAAAATTATATAATTTAATACGATTATAAATATTTTCATATTTTAAAATTTTATGATTCAGTAAAGGTTTATCAAAATTTTTTCAATTTAATTTAGTATTTAAAAAAAATTCTATTTTTTTAATAATATTAGGTATAATAGGCATTAAATATATAGAAATTAATTTAAAAATATTTATTATGGTAGTACAAAATATATGTAAATTCCTTAATTTTTTAAAATTATTTGTTCATAGTCAAGGTTTATTATCTGTAATACATTTATTAACTAAATCTAATAAAATATTTATTTCAATTATAACTTTATAATAATTAAAATTTAAATAATAATAACAAATTATATCAAATTTTTGAACAAATAAATTATAAAAATTTTCATTTCATAATTTATTAGATAAAATATTATTAAAATAAATTTCTAAAAATCTAGAAATCCTAGAACATATATTAATAAATTTATTAACAATATCAGAATTAATTTTATTAACAAATTCTATTAAACATAAATTAATATCATTAATATTATTTGATAATAAACTAGCAAAATAATACCTTAAACTATCAGAATCATAATATTTTAATCATTTCTTTACACTAATAAAATTTTCATATGATTTTGACATTTTATAATTATTAATTAAAACATGACCATGTACAATTATATTAGTTGGTTTTCTAAAATTTAATATATCTAAAATAGCAGGTCATAATATACCATGAAAATATAATATATCCTTACCTATAAAATGATATAATTCATAATTACTATCATTAAATCAAAATTTATCAAATAAAAAATTATTATTAATTTTACAAAACTTATAAAACGTACTTATATAACCTAATAAAGCATCAAACCAAACATAAAAATATTTATCTTTTATAAATTTAGAAGGAATTTTAAAACCAAAATATGGACTATCTCTAGAAATATTTCAATCAATTAAATCATTTTTTAATCAACTTAATAATTGATTAAAAACATTTTCTTGTAAATTAATACTATTAATTCAATTTATTATTTTTTGCTTAAAAATATTTAAATTTAAAAATAAATGATTAGAATATTTTAAAACTGGTTTATTTTTAGAAACTAAAGAAATAGGATTAATTAAATCTAATGTATTATATATACTACCACAAATAACACAATTATCTCCATACTGTTTTTTACTTAAACATTTAGGACAAGTACCAATTATATATCTATCTGGTAAAAAAATATTTTTTTTATTATCATAATATTGTAAAATATTTTTATTATAAATAATATTTTTAACAAAACATTTATCAATAATATTTCTTAAAAAAATATAATTATATTTACTATGAGTTTTATAATAATAATCATGAAAAATATTAAATTTTAAAAAATCATTTTTATGATCCAATAAAATATTATTAATCATTAAATTAGGATCAATATTAATATTGATAGATTTTAATAATACAGCTGTACCATGTGAATCATCAGCACATATAAAATAAATTTTATTACCAATCAATTTTTGATATCTTACCCAAATATCCGCATAAATATGTTCTAATATATGACCTAAATGTATATCACCATTTGAATAAGGAAAAGCACATGTTACTAATATTTTTTTTTTCATATTATATAAAAAATATATAAATATAAATCGGCAAGGGAGGATTTGAACCTCCGACCTACTGGTCCCAAACCAGTTGCGCTACCAAACTGCGCTACTCACCGATATAATAAAAAATAAGGTGGTTAATGGGAATTGAACCCATGACAACTGGAACCACAATCCAGTGCTCTACCAACTGAGCTATAACCACCAAACTATAAAACTATTAATAATTATATTAAATAATACTATAAAATACTACTAAAATAATATTTTAAATATCTATTAAGTACTTTTCATCATTTCAAAAAATTCATTATTTGTTTTAGTCATTAATAACTTTTTAATTAAAAATTCCATAGCATCTATTTCATTCATAGGTTGAATTATTCTTCTTAAAATTCATATTTTTTTAAGTTCATTCGAAGAAGTTAATAATTCTTCTTTTCTAGTACCAGACCTATTATAATCAATAGCAGGAAATACTCTTTTTTCTGAAATTTTTCTAGATAAATGTAATTCCATATTACCTGTACCTTTAAATTCTTCATAAATGACTTCATCCATTTTAGAACCAGTATCTATTAATGCAGTAGCTATAATTGTTAAACTCCCACCTTCTTCTACATTACGTGCTGCACCAAAAAATCTTTTAGGTCTATGTAAAGCATTAGCATCTATACCACCTGTTAAAATTTTTCCAGAAGCAGGAACAACAATATTATAAGCTCTAGCTAATCTAGTTATTGAATCTAATAAAATTATAACATCTTTTCTATGTTCTACTAATCTCTTAGCTTTTTCAATAACCATTTCACATACTTGTACATGTCTTTGAGCAGGTTCATCAAATGTAGATGAAATTACTTCACCTTTTTTTACTAAACGATTCATTTCAGTAACTTCTTCAGGTCTTTCATCTATTAGCAATACCATTAATATACAATCTGAATAATTATAATTAATACTTCTAACTATATTTTGTAATAAAATTGTTTTACCTGCTTTTGGAGGTGCTACTATCAAACCTCTTTGACCTCTACCTATAGGTGAAGATAAATCTAATATTCTAGAAGTTATATCTTCTAAAGAACCATCACCTATTTCCATATATAATCTATTATTAGCATGTAAAGGAGTTAAATTTTCAAATAAAATTTTATTTTTAGAATTTTCTGGCTTATCATAATTAATTTTTTTTACTTTTAATAAAGAAAAATAACGTTCTATTTCTTTAGGTGGTCTAATTTTTCCAGAAATAGTATCACCAGTTCTTAAATTAAATCTACGTATTTGACTAGGAGAAACATATATATCATCAGTACCAGATAAATATGAACTATCAGAAGATCTTAAAAATCCAAAACCATCTTGTAATATTTCTAAAACACCACTACCAAAAATATCTTCACCACTTTTTGAATGCTGTTTTAAAATAGAAAAAATTATATCTTGTTTACGCATCCTAGCTAAATTTTCTAAACCAATTTTTTTACCTAGAACTACTAATTCAGAAACTGACATACTTTTTAATTGCGTAAAATTCATAATATATTAATTATATTATTAATAAATTGTTAAAACAAACAATAAAAATATAAAAAATTTAATCAGACATATTTAAATTTAAAAAATTTATAATATCTAATTTAGTTAATAAACCTACTTTTTTATCTATAAAATTTCCATTCTTAAATAAAACAATTGTAGGTATACTTTTAATTTTATATTTTTTAGTTAGTATATTGCAATTATCAATATCAGCTTTAACAAATTTTACTTTATCAATAAATTGACTATGTATATCATTTAATATATTCATAAATAATCTGCAAGGACCACATCATTTAGCTCAAAAATCTACTAATACATATCCATTATGTTTTAATACCTCAATATTAAAAGATTCATTATTTACTTCTAAAAATAATTTATTCATGAAAAATCCTATTCTAAAACAAATAATAAATATTCTACTATATTTTGAAAATTTTTTAAATAAATAAAATATTTTATATTAACAAAATTTTATAAATTTCAAATTTAATGTAAAATAATTATTATAAATAAATAAATATTAATAAAGAAAATGTTAAATATATTTAAATATAAAAATAAAATATTCAAAAAAATAAAAACATTAAATAATATAAAAAAAGAAAAATTAAAAAGAAATTTTTGAATAGATTTAATTAATCCATCAAATATAGAAAAAATATATATAGAAAAAACATTTAACCAAAAAATAATTAAAAATTTAGAATTATCTAATATAGAATATTCAGCAAGATTTTTTAAAGATAAAAATGGATTACATATACATTCTTTTTTTGTAGAAAAAAATATAGAAGATTATATGAACATATATACAGTAGCTTTTATATTAAATAAAAACAAATTATATTCATTAAGAGAAAAAGAATTAATAACATTCAAAATATGTAAATATAAAATTATAAACAAAAAAACAAAATATAAAAATATATACAATTTATTATTAGATTTATTTGAAATTAAAATAGAACAATTAGCAAATGAAATAGAAATAATTTCAAATGATTTAGAAAATTTAACTTCTATAATATTAAAATATCAAAATAATCAAGAATTTAATATATCAATATCAATTTTATCTAAAAAAGAAGATATGACATCAAAAATTAGAATATGTTTAATAGACACTAAAAGAGCTATAAAATTTTTAATTCGTAAAATAAATTTTAATGATATACAAAAAAAATTATCTAAAGAAATAATTACAGACATAGAATCATTATTAACATATAACGAATCTTTATTTCAAAAAATCAATTTTTTAATGCAATCAGCTATGGGTTTTTTAAATATTGAACAAAATAGTATATTAAAAATATTTTCAATAATATCTGTAATATTTTTACCACCTACATTAATATCATCAATATATGGTATGAATTTTAAATATATACCTGAATTAAATTTACATTATGGTTATCCTATAACAATAGCTATTATGTTTTTATCAGGATTAATTCCATATACTTATTTTAAGTTTAGAAAATGAGTTTTAATAAATAAGTATCAAATAAATAAAAAAATAAAAATAAAATTTTTATAAAATTAATATTTATATATATAATATTTATAATAATAATTTTTTATAATATAAATAAACATGATAATTAATAGTAAATTCAATATAGGACAACAAGTAAGACACAAATTATTAGGATTTTTAGGTGTAATAATAGATATTGATCCAATATATTCTTTAAATAAAAAAAATAAAATTAAAAAAAAAAAATATAAAAAATTACCATGATATCATGTAATTATAGAAGATAATAATGGACATCATATACATATATATTTATCAGAAGATCAACTTTCATGAGAGATTAAAAAAAAACATCCAAAACAAAAATCATTAGATAAATTATCAAATATAATAAAAAAACAATTAAAAATATATAAATTAAAAAATTAAATAGAATATAATCAATTTATTTCACTTAATCATAAATTTGGATTAACAGTTTCTAAAATAATTGGTAAATTATTAAAATAATTATTTCTCATAATCCAATAAAAAATATTATTACCTAAATAACTATTTAATAAAATACTATGTTTATCTTGTTTACTAAAATATTTACATCTACTACCATTTAAATGTAATGCTCTTAAATAATTAAAACCTATTTTATTATTAAAAATATTAAAAAAAATATCACAACTATTAAAATCACGTAAATCATATCCAGATGCAAATGCATGTCCAGTATCTATACAAACACCTATACGAGATTTATTATCTATAGAACATATAATATTATAAATTTGATCTAAATTATAACCTATATAATTACCATTACCAGCAGAATTTTCTAATACTAATATAATATTTTCTGTATATTTAATTATATAATTTAAAGAATTAATAACAATATCAATACACTTATTTTCTGTTATTAAATTTAAATGACTTCCTATATGTAAATTTATTAATTTTAATCCTAATCTATTACATATAAATATTTCTTTTTTTAATAAATGTAATGATTTTCATAATTTATTATTAATAGGAGAACCTAAATTAATTAAATAACTACTATGAGGAATTATATAATTTTTATTAATATTAAATTTTTTACAAAAAAATTTAAATTTATTAATATCATTAATACTAATATTTTTATTTCATTTTAATGGACTACCTATAAAAAAAGAAAATGCACTTATATTTAATTTATTAGCAAAAATAACATTTTTATATAAACACAAACTATTTTTTATATGTACACCTATATTTTTATTTCTTAATTTTAAAGAATTATTCATATAATTATATTTATTAAAAAATATATTTTAATATATAATATTATCATTAATAAATAAAAATTTAAAACTTAATTAAATATATTATGAAAAAAATTATTAATTTAAAAGTTAATTATAGAAATAACATAGGAACTAATTACAGTAATAAAATTAGAAAAAAAGAAAAAATACCAGCAATAATATATATAAAAAAAAAACAAAATATACCTATTAAAGTAAAATATAAAAAAATATTTAATCTATTAAAAAATAAAAAAAATATTAAAAATATAAAATTAATTATAAAAATTAATAAAATTAAATTAAAATGTAAAATTAAAGAAATTCAAAAACATCCAGTAAAGAATAAAATATTACATATTGATTTTATAAATTATTAATGGGTCGTACAGGATTCGAACCTGTGACCAATTGATTAAAAGTCAACTGCTCTACCAACTGAGCTAACGACCCTAATAAACTATTCAAATAATAATTTAAATATATATAAATATATTATAATAAATTTGTATTAAAGACAATAAAAAAAAAAGAAATAAAATTATATAAATAAATATATATAAAAAATTTTTAAAATGTATATTGAACTTATTGAAAATATTATAAAAAATTTAATTAATAAATATAAAAATTTTCTTGTAGGATATAGTGGAGGAGTAGATTCAACAGTATTACTTTATTCTTTAAATAAATTTAAAAAATATATTAATATTAGAGCAATACATATAAATCATAATATTTTATATATATCTAAAAAATGAGAAAAAAAATGTATTAAATTTTGTAAAATAAATAAAATACATTTAATAAAAAAAAATATATATATAAAAAATAAATCTAATTTAGAACATAAATTAAGAATAAAAAGATATAAAATTTATAAAAAATATATAAAAAAAAATGAAATTTTATTAACCGCACATCATAAAAATGATCAAATAGAAACAATATTTTTATCACTTAAAAGAGGTTGCGGTATAAAAGGATTAATAGGAATAAAAAAAAAAAAAAAAAATTAATAATAAAATTATTATTATAAGACCATTTTTAAATATTGAAAAAAAATATATTATTAAATATGCTTTAAAAAATAATATTAAATGAATAGAAGATTTAAGTAATAAAGATATAAATTATGATAGAAATTACTTAAGATTAGTAATTTTACCATTAATAATTAAAAAATGACCTTTTTTTATAAAATCAGTTATAAGAAATTCAAATATATGTAAAAAACAATATGAATTAATTAATAAATTAATTAAAAAAAAAATAAAAAAAAGTATAGATATAAATAATAATAATATAAATTTTAAATATTTAATAAAATTAAATAAAGAAGAAATTATAATAATTTTAAGAAAATTTATATATAAAAATAATAAAAATATAATTTCATATAAATTAACAAATTTATTATTATATAATATTTTAAAAAATAAATATAAAATATATTTTCAAATACATTTTAAAAAATTTATAATATATAAATATAAAAATAAATTATTTATAGATAAAAAAATTAAAGAATTAAAAAAGAAAAAATTTTTATGAAAAAAAAATAAAAACTATATAAATTTACCTAATAAAATTGGTTTATTATATATTAATAATAAAAAAATAAGCAAATATAAAAATATAAATAAAGTTAGAAAACCATTTAAATGAGAAAAAATTTATATAAAATTTCAAATAAAAGATAAAATTAAAATTTTAAACAGTAAAAAAAAAAAAAAAATAAAAAAAATTTGACAACAATATAAAATATTACCATGAAAAAGAAAATTTATACCAATAATATTTTATAATAAAAAACCTATATTATGTCCTAATATATTTATTACAAAAAATGGAAATCCTAAGAATTATGATAATTGAAACATAATATTTAAAACATATAAAAAATAAACTTAATTTTTATATTTTCTAAATAAAAAATTAAATATTTCATTAACTCTTATAAATTGAGTTAAATTATTTATTCTATCTCTAAATTCTAAAATATTTAATAATAATAAATTATTACTTATAATTAAAAAATTAGGTATACCAATTAATTCAAAATCATTTAAAATTTCACCAAAATATATATTTCTATTTTCTATTAAAACATCTATTTTTTTTTTAATTAAAAATTTGTAAATTTTATAAGAAATATTATAAACATTTTTATTATTATATAAATTAATAGGAATTATTCCTAATTTAAAACTTGAAATAGATAAAGGTAATATAATTTTGTTATTATAAGAATATTGTTCTATTACACTAAAAAAAATTCTATAAATACCTATTCCATAACATCCCATAAGTATTTTATTAATATTATTATTTTTTTTATAATTTAAAGAATATTTATCTAATAATTTAAATATATGAGCCACTTCAATTGATTTTTTTTTAATTATATTTATATTTTTATTAAATTTCTTAATATATAAACTAAAATTTTTACTAATATCTAAAAATGTAACAATATTTAAATGTTTTTTTCAATTAACATTTATAAACAAATAATTGTTTATATTTGAACCTATAATAAAATTAATATAATTAATTAAAGAACAATCAGCAATTATTCTATAATTTAAACCAAAAGGTCCTAAAAAAATATCTAAAATTTTAAATTTTTTAAAAATATATTTTTTATTTAAAATTTTAATTTTATTAGATAATGGATATAAATTTTTAATTTTAATTAAATCAATACTTTTATAATTATTTATTAACAATATAATAAAAATATTTTTTTTATTAATTAAATATATTTTAATTATATAAGTTCTAATAAAATTATTTAAATTTTTAATAATAAATTTATCAATTTTATTTATATTAAAATATAAACATTTAAATTTTTTAAACATTTTAAAATTAAAATTATTAAATTTTAAATTTAAAATATTTAAATAATTAAATTTATCAATATTTAATTTATTTTCTCCATATTTAGATATAAAATGAAATTCATGAGATAAAATACCTCCTATTTTACCACATTTAGCTTTTTTATAACAAACATTTAAACCAATAATTTTAAAAATATTTAAATATGTATTTAAAATATTTAAATATGTATTATCTAAACATTTTAAATTTGTATGAAAAGAATATGCATCTTTCATAATAAATTCTTTACATCTTATTAAATTAGATTTAATTCTAATTTCATCTCTAAATTTATTATTAAATTGATAAAATATATATGGATAACCACTTAATAATAAATTTTCTCTAAAAAAAAATTCAGTAATTATTTCTTCATTAGTAGGAGATAATAAAAACATTTTATTATTTCTATCATAAAATTTATATAATTCTTTATCATAATTATAAAATCTACCACCTTTATTTCATAAACTAAAAGGAGTTATAACAGGCATTTGAATTTCTAAACCACCTATCTTAAACATTTCATTTTTAATAATATTAACTATATTATTAATTACTTTTAATGCATTTGGTAATAATATAAAAATACCTGAACATAATTTTCTTATAAACCCTCCTTTTATCATTAATTCATGTATTATATTATTTTTATTACTTAAATTATTTTTTTTAGTAAATAAAAAATATTTTTTTGTTTTCATTTATATTTTATTACAATTACAAATTATATTACCCAAATATTTACCTCCTATAATATGAATATGTAAATAATTAATTTCTTGACCAGCATCTTTATTACAATTTATTATTAATCTATAACCACTTTTATTTATATTTTTAAATTTAGCTATTTTTGAAGAAACTAATAACATTTTTCCTAATAAATATATATTTGACTTATCTATATGATTAATATTTTTAATATAAATATTAGGTATTAATATAATATGTACTGGAGCTTTTGGGTTAATATCATCAAAAGCTGTTATATATTTATCTTTATAAATAATATTAGCTTTAATTTTATTATTTAAAATATTTTTAAAAATATTATTATCAATATTCATAATAAATAATTATACTATATAATAAATATTATTATTATAATAAATCATTTTTTATAATGACAAAAAAAAATAATTTGATATAATAATTAATTATAAAATATTTTTTATTAAAGGTCTATAGCTCAGAGGTTAGAGCACACCCCTGATAAGGGTGAGGTCAGTGGTTCAACCCCACTTAGACCTAATAATTATATATTTAGGGGTATAGTTTAATTAGGTAGAACGATGGTCTCCAAAACCATAGGTTGAGGGTTCAATTCCTTCTACCCCTGATTTATATAAAATTTTAAATTTCTATAAATATTTACATAAAAAATTAATTTAATTAACATTAAAATATTTAATAAAACATAATTATTTTATTAAAATTATTAATTTATTATTTTAAATTATTATAATTTTTTATATATATTTAATTTTAGATAAATTTTATATATAATTTTATAAAATTTTCTATAATATATTATATATATAATTTAATTATATATATTAAAATATTATATTTTATATAAAATAAATATTTAAATTATTTTTTTAATATCATAAAATTATTATAATTAATTATATTTAATATAATTAAACTTTTAATATTTATTTAATATTACAAATAATATAAATTTTAAAACAAAATTTAATATTAACAAAATATTCTATTTAAAAAAAAATATTTTAAATTTAAAATAAAATTATATATAATTAAATAATATATAAATTAATATATTATATTATAATAATTAAAATTATATTAATAAATTAAATAATAATAAATTAATTAATAATAGAAATGAAATATAAATTAAAATATAATATAAATAAAAATATAAAAATATATGATTGTATTATAATTTTTATAAATAATAAATATAATAAATTTAATAAAAATTATAAAAAAATAAAAAAAAAAAAAACAAAAATTAAAAAAAAATTATTTAATAAATTAAAAATTAATAAAATATTAAATAATAACAAAAATATATATTTAATAAAATTTAATAATAAAAAAATTAATAAAAATATTTTTAAAAAATTAATAATTAAAACTATTAAAATAATTAAAAAAAAATATTATAATAATATTTTAGTTTTTTTAGAAAATATAAAATTCAAAAATATATATTGAAAAATATTTAATTTTATTAATATCATAGAATATGAAACATATAAATTTTTAAAATTTAAAACTAAAAAAAAAAAAAATAAAAAAAAATTAATATATTTCAAAATAAAATATAAACAAAAAAATAAATCTAAACAATCTATTAAAAATAGTTTATTAATTTCTAATGGAATAAAAAAAACAAGAGACTTATGTAATACACCTCCTAATATATGTAATTCTAATTACATTTTTAATAAAACTAAAAAATATATAAATGGGAAAAATATTAAAATATCATATCTAAATAAAAAAAAAATGAAAAAAATAGGTATGAATGCATATTTATCAGTTAATAGAGGATCTAAAAATAAAATTAAAATGATAAAAATAAAATATTTTAATAACCCAAAATCTAAAAAACCTATAATATTAATAGGAAAAGGTATAACATTTGATTCAGGAGGTATATCTTTAAAACACTCAAATAATATGCATGAAATGAAATATGATATGTCAGGAGCAGCTGTTATTTGAGGAATAATGTATATAATAAATAAACTAAATTTAAAACTAAATATTATAGCTATATTATCATGTGCAGAAAATATAATAGATAGTAAATCTACAAAACCGGGAGAAATTATAAAAACATTATCAGGTAAAACTGTTGAAATTATTAATACAGATGCTGAAGGTAGATTACTATTATGTGATACATTATCATATATAAATAAATATAAACCTAAAATAGTAATAGATATAGCTACATTAACTGGATGTTGTTTAATTGCATTAGGTAATAACATTAGTGCATTAATAACTAATAATAAAAATTTATCAAAAGAATTAATAAAAGCAAGTAAACAATCAAATGATGATATTTGAGAACTTCCATTATATAATAAATATAATAAATATTTAATATCTAAAATAGCGGACTTAAAAAATTGTAGTGAAAATAATTATTCAGATACAATAAATGCAGCTTGTTTTTTAAATAATTTTGTAAAAAAATATAAATGAGCACATTTTGATATAGCAGGTACTGCATGAAATAAAAATGGAGCTACTGGTAGAACTGTTTACTTATTAATTAAATTTTTAACAAATAGAATAAAAAATTATAATAAAATAATATAATGTTAAAATTATTAGATATAATAAAAAAAGAAAAAGAAATATACAAATTTTGAATAAAAAATAAACTATTTAACCCAAAAAAAATATTTAATAAAAAAAATTTCTCTATAATAATGCCACCTCCAAATATTACTGGAAATCTACATATAGGACATGCTTATCAACAAACAATTATGGATATTATAATAAGATATAAAAAAATGTCTGGTTTTAATACTATATGAACTATGGGCATAGATCACGCAGGAATATCAACTCAAATAATAGTAGAAAATTATTTAAAAAATATTAAAAAAAAATATTCAGAACAACAATTAATTAAAGAACTATGAAAATGAAAAAAAAAATATAAAAAAAAAATTTTTAATCAAACTAAAATATTAGGAAGTAGTATTTATTGAAATAAAACATCTTTTACTTTAGATAAAAATTTTTCATATTCAGTTAATAAAGCATTTATAAAATTATATAAAAAAAAATTAATATATAAATCATATAATATTATTAATTGAGATAAAAAAACTAAAACAGTTTTATCTGATTTAGAAATATATAAAAAAAAAAAAACAACTAAAAAATATTATATAAAATATAAAATAATTAATGAAAATAACTATATAATAATACCTACTACAAAACCAGAAAATATATTAGCTAATACATACATATTAATAAATCCAAAAAATAAAAAACAAAAAAAATTAATAAATAAATATGTTATTAATCCCATTAATAATATTAAATTAAAAATAATTTTAAATAAAAAAATTAAAACATATAATAATTATTTTTGTTTAAATATAACTCCTGGTCATAATAAAAAACATTTTAATATAAATAAAAAATATAAATTTAATATAATTAATATATTTAACAAAAACGGATTAATTAAAAATAAACCTGATTTTTATACATACAAAGGTAAAAAAATACATAAAAATATTTTATATAAATATAAAAATTTAAATAAAAAAAAAATTATTAAAATACTAAAAAAAAATAATCATATATTTAAAATTAAGAAAATTAAAAAAAATATTTTTTTTAATACTAAAAATAATAATAAAATTATATATATATTAAAAAAACAATGATATTTAAAAACTAAATATATATCAAAAAAAGCTATTCTATATGTTAAAAAAAATAAAATAAAATTTATACCATCTAAATATAAAAATTTATATTTTAAATGAATGAAAAATATAAAAGACTGATGTTTATCAAGACAAATAAAATGAGGACATAAAATACCAATTTGATATGACAATAATAAAAATAAATATATAGGATATAATAAAAAATATATAATTAAAAAATATAAATTAAAAAATATAAAACTAAAACAAGATAAAAATATTTTAGATACATGATTTTCATCATCATTATGAACATTTGCTAGTTTAGGATGACCTAAAAAAAAAAAATTATTTAAATATTTTCATCCAGTAAATGTAATAGTTAGTGGATTTGATATAATTTTTTTTTGAATTTCAAGAATGATAATGATAACATTATTTCTAATAAAAAAAAAAAAAAAATCTATAATACCTTTTAAAAAAGTATTTATAACAGGATTAATAACAGATGAAAATGGAAATAAAATGTCTAAATCTATTGGTAATGTAATAGATCCAAACGACATTATAAAAGGTATATCACAAAAAAAACTAATCAAAAAAAGAATAAAAAATTTAATAAATATTAAAAATAGAAAAAAAATTATTTTAGATACAAAAAAAAATTTTCCTAATGGAATAAAAAAATATGGTACAGATATATTAAGATATACTTTAGCTTCAATGTCAAATTTAAAATTAAAAATAAATTTTAATTTTAAAAAATTAAATGATAGTTATAATTATTGTAATAAATTATGAAATTTATCAAAATATATAATATATTTTTATAAAAATTACAAAAAAAAAAACTATTTTAGTAACAAAATATTATTAATAGACTACTGAATAATAAATAATTTTAATAAATTTACAAAAAAATATAAAAAATCAATAAAATTATTTAGATTTGATTTATTATGTAATTTATTAAAAAATTTTTTAAAGAATAAATTTAGTGATTGATATATAGAATTATTTAAAGAAACTTTATATTATAAAAAAGAAAATAATTTTTCAATAAATACTATAATATATATTTATAAAAATATATTAATATTATCACATCCAATTATACCATTTATAACTGAATATATATGAAATAAAATTAAATCTATATATAAAAAAAATAATAAAAAATCAATTTTATTAGAAAAAATACCAAATATAAATTACAAATTTAAAAATAAAAATTATATAAAAACATTTAAAATAATAAAAAATATAATAGTTTATTTAAGAAAAATTAAACTAAAGATAAATAATCTAATTATAATTAACTTAAATTTAATAAAAATTAATATTTTAATAAATAATAAATATTTATTAAATAAATTTACTAATAATATATATTTTATTAAAGAAATAAATTTTACAAAAATTAAAAATAAAAAAAAATATATCAAACCATATTTAATAAAAGATAAAATATATATTACTTTTAAAAAATATTTTTAAGCGAATAGCGGGATTCGAACCCGCATCTTTAGCTTGGAAGGCTAATATAATAACCTTTATATAATATTCGCTTATTATTTTTATTTATTATATTAAATTAATATTGGTGGGAGAAGGATTCGAACCTTCG
The DNA here is from genome assembly GCA_002688505.1 of Candidatus Stammera capleta. Classification (GTDB taxonomy): domain Bacteria; phylum Pseudomonadota; class Gammaproteobacteria; order Enterobacterales; family Enterobacteriaceae; genus Stammera; species Stammera capleta. The sequence continues at coordinate 129,102 of CP024013.1, read as the reverse complement.
AAGTCAATGACAACAAATTTACAGTCTGTCCCTTTTAACCACTCAGGAATCCCACCAAATATAAAATTTACTATAAATAAAATTATAATTTATGCCGGCTACCGGAATCGAACTGGTGACCTACTGATTACAAGTCAGTTGCTCTACCTACTAAGCTAAGCCGGCTAATAAATGGAGTTAAGCGGAATTGAACCGCTAACCTTCTGCGTGCAAAGCAGATACTCTACCAATTGAGCTATAACCCCATAATTATATTATATAACTAATTTAATTATATTTTACTATAAAAAATTATGATTTACTATAAAAATTAATAAAATTATTAATTATATTAAAACAATATTATTTAGATAAATTTATTAAATTTAAATATTTATTATAAATATCTAATTTTATACAATATTTAATATATTTATTATTATAATTATTTTTTAATAAAAAAATTTTATTTTTAATTATTTTTTTTTTATATTTAATTTTTTTAATATTTAAATTTTTATAACTAATTAAATTTTTTGTTATTAAATTAAGTTTATTATTACTAAATTCTAAAATAGATTTATGTACAAAAAAATAAAAATTTTTATTAATATAATTTAATAATAAAATACTATTTTTTATAATAGATAAAATTGGAGTATGATAAGAATAAATTTCTATACCATTAGATAATACTTTAATATAATTAATTTTTTTTTTTAAAAAAATACAATCTTTATAAAATATATTAATTTTAAAACTAATATTAAATTCCATATTTTTTTTTATCTAAAACCTCTTTAATGTTACCAATCATATAAAATAAATTTTCATTAAAATCATCATATTTACCATCTAATATATCTTTAAAACCTTTTATATTTTCATCAATAGTTACATATTTACCCTTAATATTAGTAAATATTTCACTAACAAAAAAAGGTTGAGAAAGAAATTTTTGTATTTTTCTAGCTCTAGATACTAATATTTTATCAGTTTCTGATAATTCATCAATACCTAAAATTGAAATAACATCTTTTAATTCTTTATATCTTTGTAAAATTTTTTTAACTGATTGAGCTACTTTATAATGCTCTAAACCAACTATTTCAGGATCTAATTGATCACTACTAGATAATAATGGATCAACTGCTGGATAAATACCTGAAGCAGCTATTTGTCTATCTAAAACTATTATAGCATCTAAATGAGTAAAAGTTGTTATTGCAGAAGGATCACTAAAGTCATCTGAAGGTACATATACAGCTTGTACAGATGTTATAGAACCATCTTTAGTAGAAGTTATTCTTTCTTGTAAAGTACCCATTTCATGTGCTAAAGTAGGTTGATAACCTACTGAAGAAGGTATACGACCTAATAATGATGATACTTCAGTACCCGCTAATATATATCTATATATATTATCTATAAAAAACAGTACATCATAACCATCATCTCTAAATTTTTCAGCTATAGTTAATCCAGTTAAAGCAACTCTAAATCTATTACCTGGAGACTCATTCATTTGTCCATAAACCAATGAAACTTTATCAATTACATTAGAAGAACACATTTCATGATAAAAATCAAATCCTTCTCTAATCCTTTCTCCTACACCAGTAAAAACTGAATAACCAGAATGTTTAATTGCTATATTTCTTATTAATTCCATCATATTAACTGTTTTACCTACTCCAGCTCCACCAAATAAACCTATTTTACCACCTTTTAAAAATGGACAAATTAAATCTATAACTTTTATACCTGTTTCTAAAACTTTTCTAGAATTTGATAAATTTATATAACTAGGTGAATTATTATATATAGATCTAAATTCATTAGAATCTATATTATCTTTTCCATCTAAAGGATCACCTAACACATTTATAATTCTTCCTAATAATTTTTTTCCTACCGGTATAGATATAGATTTTTTAGTATCTATTACTTTCATACCTCTTGATAATTTATATGTAGAACACATAGAAATAGTTCTTACTATACCATCACCAATAAGTTGATGTACTTCAAGAACTAATTTTTTATTATCTAAAAAAATATTTAATTCATTTAATAAATTAGGTATATAATTATTATAAAATTCTACATCTACTATAGCACCTAAAATTCTAACTATTTTACCTTCATACTTTTTCATATTATTTTTATATTTATAATGTATTTAAGCTAGAAACTAATTCTATTAATTCATTAGTAATATTAAATTGACGTAATTTATTATACATTAAATTTAACTTATTATATAAATTTTCAGAATTTTTAGATGCATTTTTCATAACTAAAATTCTTGAAAAATTTTCTGAAACTAAATTATTTAATAAAGAATTATAAACAACAGAATCTATATATTTTAAAAAAATTTTATTATTAATTAAATAACTATTATTATTATATATATAATTCTTATTAATAATATATTCATCAAAATTTTTAATAGGTAATAACTTATATATTTTTATAATAATATTATTATTTTTAAATAAATTAAAAAAAATATAAATTTTCATATCTAAATTTAAATTATAAATTTTAAATACTTTTTTAACTAATTTATATAAAATATTATTATTTTTTAATAAATTATTTATAAATAATTTTTTTTTAATAAATACTAAATCTAAATTTAATTTAATAAAATTTTTAATATAAAAACTAGATGTTTTACCTAATAAAATTAAATATATTTTTTTATTTATTAATTTATTTTTTTTAATAAAAAAAACAAATTTATTAAATAAGTTAGAATTTAAATTACCACATAAACCTTGATCAGTAAATATTAATATAAATAAAATTTTATTTAAATTTGTATTATTTCTTATATAAAAATTATTATATTGATTAAAATTTATATTATTTAATAATTTTATAAAAAATTTATTATAAAAATTGTTTATTAATAATTTATTTTCTAAATTCTTTAATTTTAATATAGATATCATTTCCATAGATTTAGTTACTTTATAAGAATATTTAATTATATTTTTTTTATTTTTTAAATATTTTTTATTTATCAAAATAACTCCTTACACTTAAATTAAAATTTTAGATTTAAAAGAAATAATAATATTTTTCAAAGAATTTATAATTTTATCATTTATAAAACCAAATATATTTACTTTATTCTTTAATTTTAAATCTTTTTTACAAGCATAAATATATAATTTTTCTTCATAAATAGAAATTTTATCTAAATCTATATCATCTAAATAACCATATTTTAAAGAAAATAAAATCAATATTTGTTTAAATAATGAATAAGGACAATATTGTTTTTGTTTTAAAATTTCAATTAATTTACTTCCATAATTTAATATTGAAATAGTATTACTATCTAAATTAGAAGAAAATTGTGAAAAATTTAATAATTCATAATATTGAGATAAAGAAGTTCTTAAAGAACTAGATAAATATTTCATTATAACAGTTTGAGCAGATGAACCTACTCTAGAAACAGATATTCCAGGATTAATTGCAGGTTTTATACCTGAATTAAATAAATCAGATTCTAAAAATATTTGACCATCAGTAATAGATATGATATTAGTAGCTATAAATGATGATATATCACCTTCATATGTTTCTACTATAGGTAAAGAAGTTAAAGAACCTGTAATACTACTTTTTTTATAATTAGAGTTAAATTTATTAATAAATTTATAATTAACATAAGCAGATCTTTCTAATAATCTAGAATGTAAATAAAATATATCACCTGGATAAGCTTCTCTACCTGGAGATCTACGTAATAATAATGATATTTGTCTATAAGAAATAGCATGTTTAGATAAATCATCATATATAATTAAAGCATCTTCTCCATTATCTCTAAAATATTCAGCTATTGAACATCCAGAATATGGAGCTATATATTGCATTATAGCTTCATCAGAAGATGTAGAAACAACAAATATTGTATTATTTAAAGCTTTAAAATAATCTAATTTTTCAATTATATTAAAAATACTAGATAATTTTTGTCCTATAGATACATATATACATTTAACATTTAATTTTTTTTGATTTATTATTATATCAATAACTAAACTAGTTTTTCCTGTTTTTCTATCACCTATTATCAATTCTCTTTGTCCTAAACCTATTGGAATCATACTATCAATTGATTTATAACCAGTACATAATGGCCTATTTATATATCTTCTATCAATAATTAAAGGAGATTCACGTTCTATAGGATAAAATTTATTACAATTTAAACTTCCTTTACCATCTATTGGTCTACCTAAACTATCTAATACTCTACCTAATAAATTATTTCCAATAGGAACTTTTAATACATTACCTGTACTTTTAACAATCATTCCAGGCTTTAATTTATTATATGAACTTAAAGAAATAGCACTAATAAAATCTTTATCTAAATCAAAGATTAATGCATATCCTATATTATAGGGTAATTCTAATAATTCACTTAAAAAAACATTTGATAAACCAGTAATTCTTATAATACCATCAATTACAGATATAATTGTTCCTTCATAATAATAATCAATATTATTTAATTTATCTAATCTAGATTTAATTATTTCACTTATTTCTTCAAATTTAAAAGACATTTTTATACTCTTTATAATTTAATAATTTTATTTTATTTAAAATATTAAATATACTACTATCAATTACAAAATTATTAATTTTTATTTTTAAACCTGCTATTAAATATTTTTTTCTTAAAAAAATAAAATTTAAATTACCATATATATTTTTTTTAAGAATTTTCTTTATAAAAAAAATATTTTTATCATAAATTAAATTTTTATAATATATAAATATATCTTTTATATTTTTTTTAATTTTGTAAATAAATATAAAGTTCTTATATATTAAATTTAAATAATCAATTATATTATCTTGAATAATAATATAAAAAAAATTTATCATATCTTTATTAAGATATAAAATTTTTTTAAAAATTAATGATACTTTTTTATAAAATAAAATTTTATTTATAAAATAATATTTTCTAATATTAAATTTTTTAAATAAAAATATTAATAATTTAAAATAATTAATTCAATATTTAATTAATTTAATATCATTTAAATTGATAATTTTAATTAAAGATAATGAATATGAATATGACAAATTTCTAATATTATTTAACATAATTAATGTAATTTATTAAAATCTTTTAATAATTTATTTATAAATTTATTATCTAATTTTTTATTAAAAATTTTATATGTAATTTTTTTTAAAACTATATATAAAATATTAGATATATTATTATTAAAATCACTATACATAATTCTTTTTTTATTTTTAATTTTTAATTTAGCACTATTTATTATTTTAAAGTATTCATATTTAGCTTTTTTTTTATATTTTTCAATTAATTTTCTTTTTATATATTTTAAATCATTATCCATCTTAGATATAAGTATATTATTTAATTTTTTTTTTTCATTAATTTTTTTATTTAAATAATATATTTTTAATTTAGCACTTTTAATTTTTTCAAATTTTAAAAACAAATATTTTTTTCTTTTTTCTAAGATATTATCTATATATGGTCATATATATTTTATACAAAATAAAATATAAAATATAAATGATATAATTTGAATTAAAAAAGTAACATTAATTTTCATATAATATTTATTTTATTTAATAACTGAAAATATAATATATAAACCTACACCTATAACAATCATAGGTATTGCATCAATTAAACCTATAACAATAAAAAATTGATTTCTCAATAAAGTAACTAAACTAGGCTGTCTTGAAACACTACTTAAAAATTTACTACCTAATATTCCTATACCTACAGAAGCACCTATAGCAGCAAACCCCATCATTAATGAAGCTGAAATATATAATATACTATTATGCATTTTAAAAACCTCTTTAATTATATAAAAAATATTTATAAAATAAAACTATGATATATAAACAATAGTTAATATCATAAATATAAAAGATTGTAAAAAAGATATTAAAATATGTAATAAAAATCAAGGAAAAACAATTAATCATTGTAATCATAATGGTGTTAAAAAAAACAATAAAATAAATATAATTTCTCCTGAATACATATTACCAAATAACCTTAAAGATAAAGATAAAAATTTAGAAAAAATATTTATAATTTCTAATAAAATATTAAATATAATTAAAAATTTATTATTAAATGGATGAAAAAAAAAATTTCTTAATAAATTTAAAAAACCATTATTATAAATCTTATATAAAAAAATATAAAATAAAACACAAAAAGACATTGAAGTAGTTATATTAATATCAGAAGATACAGATATATTAAAACAATTAATATTTAATAAAAATTTTAATATATAAGGTATAATATCTATAGGAATTATACTCATTAAATTCATTAATAAAATTCAAGTAAAAACTGTAAAAGCTAAACTAAAAACATATTTATCTTTTTTACCAAAAATTTTTTTTACATTATTTAATACAAAAATAATAACTAACTCAAAAAAAATTTGAATTCTATTAGGTATTTTATTATATTTAACATTTAATATAAAATATTTAGTAATAAATAAAAATAATAAAGCTAAAATTAAAGATATAATTAAAGAATCTATATTAATAAATCAAAAAGAATTTATATTATTAAAATTATCTAATAATTTAAAATTTAAAATATCAAAATATAAATGTGATAAATGATGTTTAATATAATTATTAGATAAACTAAAATTTAAAATAAAATTTTTAAACATTACAAAATCCAATATTATTAATAATAAATTTTATAATAAAATCCAAAATAATTATATAAATTATTAATTATTATAAAATTAATTTAAAATATAACTAATTTTATAAATAATTATAACATTTTATATAAAATAAATTTAATAATTTAAAAATAATAAATTTTTTTTTTTTAAATAATTAAAAATAATAAATAAAGATATTGGTGTAACACCAGAAATTCTTAATAATTGACCTAAAAAATTAGGCTTAAAATAATTTAATATATCAATAACTTCATTAGATAAACCTTTAATATTTTTATATATAATATTACTAGGTAAAATAATATTTTCATAAAATTTATATTTATTAATTTGAAATTTTTGTCTTTTTAAATATCCATTATATATAAATAATATTTTTATTTCTTTTAAAAATTTACTTTTTAAAAAAATTTTTTTATCTTTAAATAAAAAATTTTTTATTCTACTAAATTTTATTAATGAATTACATAATAAAGATTTTGCTTTAATATTACATTTATTTTTAAAATATTTTCTAACAAATATAGGTAAATCTTTAAATAAAAATATTTTTTTATTTAAATAATTATAAATTAATTTTATTTCATTTACTTTATTATTAAAAAAATTATATTTCTTTTTGCTAATTAATTTTAATTTATTAGATAATGGCGTTAATCTATAATCAGCATTATCTTCTCTTAAAAATAAACTAAACTCAGATCTAGAATTAAAAATTCTATATGGTTCTTTTATTCCTTTAGTACATAAATCATCTATTAAAACACCTATATATGAATTCAATCTATCTAAAATAAAAGAATTTTTATTTTTAATTTTTAAATAAATATTTATACCAGCTATTAATCCTTGAGAAGCAGCTTCTTCATAACCTGTAGTACCATTTATCTGACCAGCAATAAATAAATTTTTAATTATTTTACTTTCTAAACTTTTATTTAAAAATATAGGATTTAGATACATATATTCTACAGCATAACCTGGTAATAAAATTTCTGTATTTTTCATACCACTTATTGAATTAACAATTTTATATTGTATATTTATAGGAAAACTCATAGATATACCATTAGGATATATAATATTATTATCTATATTTTCTGGTTCTAAAAATATAATATGTCTATCTCTAAAAAAATTATTAATTTTATCTTCTAATGATGGACAATATCTTGGACCTTTAGATACAATTAAACCATTAAATAAAGGACTTAAATGTAAATTTTTTTTTACAATAATATTAGTTAGTTTATTTGTATAAGTTAAATAACAATTTTTTTGCTGTAATTTATTTTTTTTTCTTAATTCATTAAAAAAAGAAAATTTAGAAATTAAATTAACATTACTAATCTGTTTATCAAAATTACTAAAATCAATAGTTTTTTTATTTAATCTAGGAGGAGTACCTGTCTTTAAATAACCAAAATCTAAATTAATTTTTTTTAAATAGTTAGATAATTTTATAGAACTAAAATCATTAATTCTACCTCCATTAAAAATTTTATTACCTATAAATATTTTAGAATCTAAAAAAGTACCAGTACATAATAAAACTATATTAGAGTATATATTACCAAAATTTTTAGAATTTATACCATATACAATATTTTTTTTAATTATTAAACCAATAACTTCATCTTCTAAAATTGTTAAATATTTTTTATATTTAATTAAATATTTTAAAACATTTTTTTTATATATATCTTTATCTACTTGAACTCTAGTAGCTCTTACAGCATATCCTTTACTAATATTTAATATTTTATAGTTTATACCAGATAAATCTACTAATTTACCCATTAAACCACCTAAAGCATCTATTTCTTTAACTAAATTACTTTTACCTAAACCTCCTATAGAAGGATTACAAGATAATTCACCTATTTTTTTTTTATTAAAAGTAATCATTAAAGTTTTACACTTTAGTTTTGATAAAATATATGAAGCTTCTATACCAGCATGTCCTCCACCAATTATAATAACTTCAAAATCAAATTTATTAGAAAATAACATATTAGAATTTTTAAAAGTTTATAATATTTTAAACATAATTTATAATTAAATCAATAATTTTTAATATTTTATTTAAAAAATTTAATAAAAATATAAAATTTATTATATTGCAAAAATATTAAAATTGAAATATAATCAATTACTTAGAAAATATTTAGAATTAAAAAGTTTTGTAATTATCTATTAATTTATTTGGGTTTAGAAAAATCTATCAAAGTATTTAAGTAAATTAAAATGTTTAATTAATAAAGTTAATATAAAATAAATTATATATTTTATTTAATATATATATTTATATTATTATTAAATAAAATATTTAAATATATTATAAAAATATTATATGTATATAATAATATAATTTAATATAATACTAAAATTTTAATATCTTATTTTTTATATATCATAAAATAATATTTTAAAAAAAATAAATAAAATATTTACTATACGTAATATAATAATATAATAATATAATATATAATTAATAATAATATAATAATATAATAATGTTTAATTATTATAAAAATATCTTTTTAATAGATTGTACTTTATTCGCTTATAAAGCTTATTATATAATTAATTATAAAAGTAAAATAAAAGATTTTGATAAATCATTTAATGTTTTTATAAATATGATTTATTCAAGATATAATAAAGTAAATCCTGATTACATTTTTTTTATATTTGATAAAAAAAATAAATTTAATTATAGAAATAAAATATTTAATGATTATAAATCTAATAGAAAAAAGTATTCTAAAAATTTTAAAAAATATATATGTTTTTTAAAAAAGAGATTATTTTATTTTAATTTAAATATTATATCAATTATAAATATAGAAAGTGATGATGTTATTAGTTATTTAACTTATAAATTAAATAAATTATTTAAATATATATACATATATATATTATCTTATGATAAAGATTTTATACAGTTAGTTAATAATAATATATTTATATATAATAATAGTATATTAAATGTTAAAAAAATATATAAAAATTATGGATTATATCCATATTTATTAAAAGATTATTTAGTTTTATGTGGTGATAGAAGTGATAATATACCTGGTATTAAAGGTATAGGTAAAAAAACAGCATTAAAAATTTTAAATAAATTTGGTGATATATATAATATATATAATAATTTAAATAAATTAAAAAAAATTGGTATAAATATAAATATTATTAATAATTTAAAAATTAATTTTTATAATATAAGAATTTGATATAGATTAGTTAGTTTTAATAATAATATTCACATATCTATTAAAATTAATGATTATATTTTTAATAAAAGTTTATTTAAAAACTTATATATAAATTAGTTTTAAAAACCACTTTTGTAAAAGTGGTTTTTAATTTATATTAAAATAATTTAATCTTAATTAAAAAAATTTTATTTAAATTATTATAACAATTATTTGATATATCTTTTTTATAACATTTATTATTTAATAATTTATAAATTTTAATATTAGTATTTATATTAAATTTTTTTAAATTATATTTAATAAAATTTATTAATTTTAATTTAATATTTTTATTTAATATTGAATAATTAAAAATATTAATTGATAATATTTTATATTTTTTTTTTTTTATTAAACTTAAAATTTTAATTAAATTATATTTATAATTATTTCTTATATTTTTATTAAATATTTTTGTTTTATTAAAATATTTTTTTGTTATTAAATTTTTAATAAAATTTTCATTATTTATAATTTCATTTATTTTATTAATTTTTTTACTATTATAATTAAATTTATATATAAAACTTATATTAAAAAAATTATTTTTTGGTTCTTCATTTAAAATATTTTTTTGTCCTAGATTATATATAAATTGATAATCAATTCTAGAAAATAAGTTTCTATTTATTTTAAATTCAATTCCTAATGAAGTTAAAGGAGTTATTTTTTTATATGAAATTATATTTTTAGTATTATTTATAATATTATTTTTTTTTGAAATAGATTTAATTATTATTCATCCTATTCTTAAATATAAATTAGTATTATTTGTAATATTATAATTAATTTTATTAGATAATGTTATTCCCCTAGATTTAAAATAACCATTAATAAATTTTCCTTTTTTTAAGACTTTACCTAAATTATCATATCCTAATTCAATATTTATATTTTTATTTATTTTATATCCTAAATAACTTCCATATCCTAATTTATTAGATTTAAATTTAGTATTAATTATTTTAAATTTATTATTTAAATTTTTTAAGTTTAAAATATTTGATAAACCTATTTTAGTTCCAAAATATATTTCTTTATTATATAAATTATTATTTTTTAAGATTTCTTTAGAATATAAATTTTTATTTACTGTTAATAGTGTTATTATTATTAAAAATAATTTTTTGATCATATTTAATCTCTCTTAATTTTTTTAAAATTAATATTATTTAATTATTGAATATTATTATATTTATTAATTTTATATTTAATAAAAAATATTAAAATAATAATTTTTTATTATGTTAAAATATATTTTATATTACGTAAAGTTAATTTTATTAATTTAAATTGGATAATAATTTATGATAAAGAAAAAAATTTTAGTAACTTTAAAAAATGGTTTTCATATAAGACCAGCTACAAAATTTGTTAAAACTGCTAAAAAATTTTATTCTGATATAAAAATTAAATTAAAAAATAAGGAAGTAGATGCTAAAAGTTTATTACAAATACAAACTTTAGGTATTTCAAAAAATGATTTTATTTATATAAAAGCATATGGTAAAGATGAAGTAAAAGCTATTGATAAATTATCTAAAATAGTAAATTCATTAGAATAATATTATAAAATTTAACATATATTTAAAAGGTATAATAATGTTATTAAATGGTATTGCAATATATAATGGTTATGCTTTTGGAAAGGCTTTTATATTAAAAGAAGAAAATATAATTATAAATAATGATAATATAGATAAAAATCAAATAGATAATGAAATTAATAACTTTTTAAAATCTTATAAAAAGACTTTAAGACAATTAAAAAATATAAGAAATTTATCTATTAAAAATAAGGATAGAAAATTATTATTTGATGGTTATATACTAATATTAAAAGATAAATTATTTAAAAAAGATATTATAAATTTAATAAAAAATAAGTTATTGTATGCTGATACAGCAGTTAATAAATTTATAAATAAACAAATAAAACTTATTAAAAAAGTTAATAATATTTATATTAAAGAAAGAGCTAATGATTTAATTGATATATCTAAAAGATTAATTTATAATATTAAAAATATAGAATTAATAGATTTTAATTCTTTAAATAATAATAAAGAAAATATAATTATAATTTCTGAAGATTTATCTCCTTCTCAAATTGTTCAATTTAATTTAGATATTATAAAAGGTTTTATTATTGAAAATGGTAGTATTACTTCACATAGTTCAATAATATCTAAATCTTTAGAATTAGTTTCTTTAATAGGTGTTAATAATATTACTAATTTAATTAAAAATAATGATTATGTAATAATAGATGGTATTAAAGGAAATGTTTATATAAATCCTGATAAAAGTATTATTAAAATATTTGATAAAAAATATAATAAATTTATTTCTGATAAAAAGAATTTATTAAAATTAAGAAATTTAAATGCTATTACATTTGATGGTTATAATATAAAATTATTAGCTAATGTAGGTAATAATAAAGATATTAATAATATATTTAAATATGGAGCTGAAGGTATAGGTTTATATAGAACAGAATTTTTATTTATGGATAGAAATGATTTTCCTAACGAAGAAGAACAATTTTTCTATTATAAAGAAGCTGTTAAACTTATGAAAGATAATTTAGTTACTATTCGTACTGTTGATTTAGGTGGTGATAAATTTTTATCATATATGGATTTTCCTAAAGAAGATGTACCTTTCTTAGGTTGAAGATCTATAAGAATTTATAAAGACAATAAACAAATATTACATACTCAATTAAGAGCAATATTAAGAGCTTCTTTTTTTGGTAAAATTCGTATATTATTCCCAATGATAATATCTATGGAAGAAGTATATTTTTTAAAAAGTGAAATTGATTATATAAAAAATAATTTAATTAAAGAAAATATTAATTTTGATGAAAATATTAAAATTGGTGCTATGATTGAAACACCTTCTGCAGCAATAATATGTAGTCATTTAGCTGAAGAATTAGATTTCTTTAGTATTGGTACTAATGATTTAACACAATTTGTTTTAGCAGTAGATAGAAATAATTTAAAAGTTTCTTATTTATATAATCCTTTATGTCCTTCTATTATAAATTTAATTAGATATATAGTAAATACTATTCATGAAAAAAATAAAAAAGTTGGTATATGTGGAGAATTAGCTAGTAATTTAAATTCTATTAAATTATTATTAGGGTTAGGTTTAGATGAATTAAGTATGAATGTAAGTTTTATACCTAATGTAAAAAAAATTATAAGAAGTTCTTATTATTCTTCTTGTAAAAAATTATTAGATAAAATTTTAGATCAAAAAACAAATAAAGATATAGAAAAAATTTTAAATAAAAATTTAATAAATAATTAATAAATTAATTTTTATAATAAATTTAATATTTTTTTATATTTATTTTAAATAATATTGATTGCCCAGAGGCGGAATTGAACCGCCGACACGAGGATTTTCAGTCCTCTGCTCTACCAACTGAGCTATCTGGGCTTAATTAAATTATTTTTTATTCATTTGTAATATGATTTATTTATATAATTTATATTAATTGTAAATATTTCTGGTATTTTATAAGTATGATATTTTTTAATAATTTTAATTATTTTGTTTTTAAAAATATTTATAGTTTTAAATATTATTTGTATTTCTTTTTTTTTTTTTGTTTTATTATTTCAAATATATAATGAATTTATTTTTTTATAATTTATACAACAAGAAAAATTTTTACTTAATATTTTTTTTGTAATTAATTTAAATATTGAATTTTTATTTGGTATATTACTAATAATTAATATTAATTTTTTTTTTTTATTATTTATTAAGTTTTTCATTTATTTAAATTATAATTTAAAAACTTTAATATTATAAAGTATTAAAAATAAATTGTCAATTTTCAATATTTATATATTAATATTAATAAGTTTATTATATTATTAATATATTTATTAAAAAAAAATTAATTAATAATTATATAATAAATAATTATTGTTATAATATTTATATTAAATTTATTATAAATAAGGAAGTTAATAAATGAAAATTCGTCCATTACATGATCGTATTATAGTAAAACGTAAAAATGTTGAATCTAAATCTTCAGGAGGTATAGTATTAACTGGTTCAGCAGCTGGTAAATCCAATAGAGGTAAAGTATTAGCTGTTGGAAAAGGTCGTATTTTAGATAATGGAAAAATAAAATCTCTTGATGTTAAAGTTGGAGATTTAATTATATTTAATGATGGATATGGTATTAAAACTGAAAAATTAGATAATAAAGAAGTTTTAATTATGTCTGAAAGTGATGTATTAGCTATAATAAAATAAAAATAATTAATAAAATATTAATATATAAATTTTAAATTTAATTTTGGAGTAGATTATATGGCAGCTAAAGATGTAAAGTTTGGTAATGAAGCAAGATCTAAAATACTTCGTGGTGTTAATATTTTAGCAGATGCTGTAAGAGTAACTTTAGGTCCTAAAGGACGTAATGTAGTTTTAGATAAATCTTTTGGAGCTCCTGTTATAACTAAAGATGGAGTTTCTGTAGCTAGAGAAATAGAATTAGAAGATAAATTTGAAAACATGGGTGCTCAAATGGTAAAAGAAGTAGCTTCTAAATCTAATGATGTAGCTGGTGATGGTACTACTACTGCAACAGTTTTAGCACAATCTATAGTTAATGAAGGATTAAAAGCAGTTGCTGCTGGTATGAATCCTATGGATATTAAAAGAGGTATTGATAAAGCTGTTAATTCAGCAGTTATAGAATTAAAAAAAATTTCTGTTCAATGTTCTGATACAAAATCTATAGCACAAGTAGGAACTATATCTGCTAATGATGATGAAAATGTAGGTAAATTAATTGCTCAAGCTATGGAAAAAGTTGGTAAAGAAGGAGTTATAACTGTTGAGGAAGGTACTGGATTACAAGATGAACTAGATGTAGTAGAAGGTATGCAGTTTGATAGAGGTTATTTATCTCCTTATTTTATAAATCAAAATGATTCTGGTTTAGTTGAGTTAGATAATCCTTTTATTTTATTAGTTGATAAAAAAATATCTAATATTAGAGAATTATTACCTATATTAGAATCTGTAGCAAAATCTAGTAAACCTTTATTAATTATAGCTGAAGATGTTGAAGGAGAAGCTTTAGCAACTTTAGTTGTTAATACTATGAGAGGTATAGTTAAGGTTGCTGCAGTTAAAGCTCCTGGTTTTGGTGATAGACGTAAAGCTATGTTACATGATATAGCTATATTGACTCATGGAATAGTAATTTCTGAAGAAATAGGTATGGATTTAGAAAAATGTTCTTTAGAAGATTTAGGATGTGCTAAAAAAGTTATTATTAATAAAGATAATACTACAATAATAGATGGTTCAGGAAGTCAAAAAGAAATTTCTAATAGAATATCTCAAATACGTCAACAAATTGAAGAATCAACTTCTGATTATGATAAAGAAAAATTACAAGAAAGAGTAGCTAAATTAGCTGGCGGAGTTGCGGTTCTTAAGGTAGGTGCTGCTACTGAAGTTGAAATGAAAGAAAAAAAATCTCGTGTTGAAGATGCTTTACATGCTACTAGAGCAGCTGTAGAAGAAGGTGTAGTAGCAGGAGGAGGAGTTGCTTTAGTTAGAGTTGCTGAAAGATTAAATAATTTAACAGCTCAAAATGAAGATCAAAATATGGGTATTAGAGTAGCGTTAAAAGCTATGGAATCTCCTTTACGTCAAATAGTTTCTAATACTGGTGATGAAGCTTCTGTTGTTGCTAATAATGTAAAAGCAGGTAGTGGTAATTATGGTTATAATGCAGCTACTGAAAAATATGGTGACATGATAGAAATGGGTATTTTAGATCCTACTAAAGTTACTCGTTCAGCATTGCAATATGCTTCATCTGTTGCAGGTTTAATGGTAACTACTGAATGTATGATTACTGATTTACCTAAAGAAGAAAAATCTGATTTAGGTAATGTTGGTAATGGTATGAATAATAATATGGGTGGTATGAATAATATGATGTAATATAAATATATAAAATATTTATATTTATTATTATTTTATATTTAATAAAATATATAAAACCTTTTAAAAAAAAGGTTTTATATATTTATAATTTTTAAAAATATTGTAAATTATGTTAAATATTGATGAATTTAAAAAAAAAATTTTTAGAAAATATTCTTATAAAAAAAATAATACTGGATGTTGTGAAACACAAATTATATTACTAACATTTAGGATAAATAAATTACAAAACCATTTTTTTATTTATAAAAAAGATTTTCATAGTAAAAGAGGTTTTTTAAATTTAATATTTAGAAGACGTAAATTATTGAATTATTTAAAATTTTATAATTTTAATAAATATATAAAATTATTAAAAATTTTAAATATTAGGCATTAAATATTTAATTAGTTATTAAGGATAAATAATTTTGTTAAAAGATAATATTTTTGAATTTAAGTTTGGCGATTGTATAATAAAATTTGAAACTGGTTTAATAGCTAGACAATCTACTTCTTCTATTATTGCTAGTATTGGTGATACAGTAGTAATAGTAACTTTAGTTTTTAATGATCAGTTAAATAATGAACAAAATTTTTTTCCTTTAAGTGTTTATTATCAAGAAAAATTTTATTCTGCTGGTAAAATACCAGGTAGTTTTTTTAGAAGAGAAGGAAGATCCAGTGATATAGAAGTTATAATATCTAGATTAATTGATAGGTCTATAAGACCTTTGTTTAATAAAAATATTTTAAATGAAATACAAATAGTTGTAAATGTAATTTCTATAGATCCTCAGATAACTGCTGATATTTTATCAATAATAGCAGTATCAGCTGTTTTAAGTATATCAGGTATACCAGATATAAAAATTTTAGGTGCTGCAAGAATAGGTTATATAAATAAAAAATTTATTTTAAATCCAACTATATCTCAAATGTTTTATAGTGATTTAAATTTAGTGATTGCTGGAACTAAAAGTGGTATAACTGTAATTGATGTTTCTAGTAATAATTTAAGTGAAAATGTAATTTTAAATGCTATAGATTTTGGTTATATTAAATATTTAGAAGTAATTAAAAATATTAATTTATTTTCATTATCTAAAAAAAATAATAATATTATTGAATTTGATTTTTCTTATATTAATGATTATAAATCAGATAAATTAAAAAATTATATTAATTTATTTTGTAAAAATAAAATTAAAAATTTATATTTATCATTTTTAAATAAAAAAGATAGAAATAAAAAATTAGATTTATTAAGAAGTAATTTAATATTAAATTTAATTGAAAATAAATTTAATTTTAAAGAATATTTAATTTTTAAAGAATTTCAGAAAATTGAAAAAAAAATAATAATATTAAATTTATTAAATAAAAATATTCGTATAGATAAAAGGAAAAAAGATGATATTAGAGATATTGATATAAAATTAGGATTTTTACCAAAAAGAGTTCATGGTTCTGCTTTATTTACTAGAGGAGAAACACAAGCTTTAGTTACTGTTACTTTAGGTACATCTAAAGATGCTCAAAATTTTAATGATATTTTTTTAGGTGATAGAACAGATAAATTTATTTTTCATTATAATTTTCCTCCATATTCTGTTGGTGAAATTGGTAATATAGGTATACCAAAACGTAGAGAAATAGGTCATGGTTATTTGGCTAAAAAAGGAATATTACCAGTTTTACCAGATAATAAAAATTTTCCTTATACTATACGTATAGTTTCAGATATTTTAGAATCTAATGGTTCATCTTCTATGGCTTCTGTATGTGGAGCTTCTTTATCATTAATGGATGCTGGTGTTCCTATAAAAAGTAATGTTTCTGGTATTGCTATGGGTTTGTTTTTATATAAAAATAAAAAATTTATATTATCTGATATAATTGGAGATGAAGATAGATTAGGAGATATGGATTTTAAAATTATAGGTACTAGTTTTGGTGTAACTGCTATTCAAATGGATATGAAAATTGATGGTATAAATTATGATATAATAGAAAATTCTTTGTATAAATCAAAAGATTCTAGATTATATATTTTGGATAAAATGAATTTATCTATTAATAAAAGTAATAGAATTTCTAAATTTGCTCCTAAAATATTTACTTTTAAAATAAATATTGATAAAATTAAATATGTTATAGGTAAACGTGGTTCTGTAATTAAAAATTTAACAGAAAAACATAATTGTTTAATAGAAATAGAAGATAATGGTATTATCAAAATAATTTCATCTAATGAGAATGATGTAAAAAATGTTATTAAAAATATTAAAAAAATTACTGAAGATTTAAAAATAGGTAATATTTATAAAGTTAAAATAATTAAAATAGTAGAATTTGGTTTATTTGTATTATTTAAAAATGGAAAAGAAGGTTTATTACATATATCTCATATTATTACAAAATTTAATATAAATAATATTTTTAATTTTTTTAAAATAGGTCAGTTTATATTTGTAAAAGTTCTTAATATTAATATTAAAAATGGAAAAATGAAATTAAATATACATAATATTTAAAAATATAATATTTTATTTTTTATTAAATATTTAAATATATATTAAAATAATGGAAAAATAATATATGAATTTAAATCAATTTAATATAAATAATTTTAATGATTTTGGTTTAAATAAGGAATTATTAAAAATTATTTATAATATAGGATATAAAATTCCTACAGAAATACAAGTTAGATGTATACCTGCTTTTTTAAGAGGAAAAGATATTTTAGCTATAGCTAAAACAGGTAGTGGTAAAACAGCTTCTTTTGTATTACCTATATTAAATAATATTAAAATTAATAATGATTTACAAGTTTTGATTATAACACCTACTAGAGAATTAGTAATACAAATTTATAATTTTTTTAAATTATTTATAAATTATTTTAAAAAAATTAAAATATTATCCTTATATGGTGGTCAAAATTATAATATTGAATTTAATAATTTAAAAAATAAACCTAATATAGTTATAGCTACTCCTGGAAGATTATTAGATCATATAAATAGAAAAACTATTTATTTAACTAATATAAAAATTTTAGTTATAGATGAAGCTGATGAAATGTTACATATGGGTTTTATAAAAGATGTTAAAATTATTATTAAAAATATTAAAATATTGCATCAAACTGCTTTATTTTCAGCTACTATGTCCTTTCATATTTATAAAATTACTAAAAATATTATGAATAATCCTGAAGAAATTATTCTTAATAAGAATAAAATAAATTTGAATATAGTTCAATATTATTGTTTTATAAATTATAAATTTAAAATAAATACATTAATGAAATTTTTAGAGACTGAAAATTT
The DNA here is from genome assembly GCA_002688505.1 of Candidatus Stammera capleta. Taxonomy (GTDB): domain Bacteria; phylum Pseudomonadota; class Gammaproteobacteria; order Enterobacterales; family Enterobacteriaceae; genus Stammera; species Stammera capleta. Next base: position 109,776 of record CP024013.1, on the reverse strand, counting down.
TATTAGATTAATTATTTTTGTTAAAACTAAAGATTTTAGTTTAAAATTATCTTCTTTATTAGAGAAGAAGGGATATTTATCTTCTGCATTAAATGGTGATATAAATCAAAATTTAAGAGAAAAAATTATTTTAAATTTTAGAAATGGTTTAATAAAAATTTTAGTTGCTACTGATGTAGCTTCTAGAGGTTTAGATATTAGTGATGTTAATTTAATAATTAATTATGATTTACCATATAATATAAATTCTTATATTCATAGAATAGGAAGGACAGGTAGAGCTAATAATATCGGAAAAGCTATTTTATTTTTAGAAAAGAAAGATTTAAAATTTTTAAATTTAATAAATAAAAAATTTAATAATAATATTAAAAGGATTAATATACCTAATTTTAATACCTTATTAGATTTTAGATTTAATAAAATATTAGATTTAATAAAAAAAAATTTTTATAGAAATAATTTAATATTAAATTTTTATAAAAGTTTTTTAGAAAAAATAATTAATAATTTGGATAATAAAGAAATATTAGATATTACTTTATCATTATTAATTTTAGTTTATGAAAATAATTTTTCAAAAATTTCATATAAAGATTTATTAAAGTTTAAATAATTTTAAATATTAAAATTTAATAGGTGATAATGGAATTGAACCATTGACTTTCTCCTTGTAAAAGAGATGCTCTACCACTGAGCTAATCACCTATAAAAAAAATAATTTTTAAATTATTGGAGCTGGCGGGATTCGAACCCGCTTCCAAAACAAAATATTTTATTGTTACTACATGTTTATTTTATTTTCATTTTTATTAATTATTTAAAATAAAAAAAATAAATAATTAATTAGTCTATTATATATATAAATTATAGACATAGACATCTATAATTTTTTCTCTTTTATATAACGTCTTTATATTTATAAAGAGATAAAATAATATATAAAAACGGCCTAACAGTTTTTTAAGCTGCTAATGCACAATTTTGATTGTTTTTTGCAATTAAAATTTACGGTTTTTAACGCGGCCTACCGTAACCTCGACATGCACATTAAAATAAATATATTTTGTCAAAACCATATACAGCCCCTTTTATATTAATTATAATTATATAATTAAATTTTTTAATGTCAATATTATTATTGTTTTTTTCAGTATTTATATTTTATATTATTTCTTTTATCATATATTTTTTTACCTTTGCATAAAGCTATTTTAGTTTTAAATCATGGTTTTTTAATTAATATATATACTAGTATTATTGTATAGCCTTTTATTTTTACATTATTATATAAATAATAAATTTCTTTTTTTTTTAATAGTAATTTTATTTTTCTATTTTTTTTATTTACAATTTGATTTTCTAATGGAGATATATTTAAATTTTTTATATAAATTTCTTTATTTTTATTAATATATATATAATTATTTTTTATATCTATATTATTTTTTAATATTGATTTAACTTCTCATCCTTTGAGTATTATACCTGTTTTAAATGTTTTTTTTATTGTATATTTTTTTTTTATAAATTTATTATATATAATATTATTTTTTTTTTTCATTTTTTTAATATTTTTATATTTAAATATATATAATTTATTTTATATTTGTTATATTATAATAACTAATTTATAATATTTTATATAAATTTTTATGTAAATTAATATTTTTTAGGAAAAAATATGAATAATAAGGAATATAATAATAATAATAAAAATTTTGATATTGATTGTTTAGATAAAAATAAAATTAAAGATAATACTTTATGTTGTGATAATACTATTTTAAAAAAAATAAAAGATAAAATTTTTTTGTTAGAAGAAGAAATTAATATTAAAAATAAGTTAATAAATAAATTAAAAAATAAATTAACTATTTTAAAAAAAAAAATAAATGATATTAATTTAAGAGCTAAAGCTGATATTGATAATATGAGAAAATTAAATGAAAAAAATATTAATAAAATTTATAAATATTCTTTAGAAAAATTTTCTAAAGATTTATTATTAATTGTTGATAATTTAAAATCCTCTATTTTAGTTAGTAAAGATAAAAAAATAGATTCTTATATTAATTTTAAAGGTATTGCTTTAACTTTAAAAAATTTTTTAATAACATTAAAAAAATTTGGTATTATTAATTTAGATAAAATTAAGAAATTTGATCCTAATTATCATCAAGCTATTTCAATAGTTTATACTAATGATAAATCTAAAGATAATAATATAATGGAAGTTTTACAAGATGGTTATATGATAAATGATAGATTATTAAGACCTGCTATAGTAAAAATTTTTAAATATAATAATAATAATAATAATTCTAAATAATATTAAATTTTTTTAAAATTACTATTTAGTTGAATTTTAATTTTATTTTTGTTATTATATTTTTTAAAGGCCCTTTAGCTCAGTGGTAGAGCAGGCGACTCATAATCGCTTGGTCGTTGGTTCGAATCCAATAGGGGCCAATATTAAATTTTTTGTTTATAAGTAATATTTATCTTTAATTTTGAATTCATCTTTATATTCGTATATTAATGGTTTGCCAGTTGGAATTTCATAATTTGATATATTTTTATCTGAAATATTTTCTATATATTTAATTAAAGCTCTTAATGAATTACCATGTGCTACAATTAGTATTAATTTATTATTTAAAATATTTTTATATATATTTTTTTTTCAATAAGGTATTACTCTATTATATGTATCTAGTAAACTTTCTCCTAATGGAATTTTATTTTTATTTAAATTTTTATATTTTATATCTTTTCCAGGATATTGTATATCATTTTCATTAATTTTTGGTGGATTTATAAAAAAACTTCTTCTTCATTCTTGAAATTTAACTTTTCCATATTTTTTTAAAACTTTATTTTTATTCAAACCTTGTAATTTACCATAATGTCTTTCATTTAATTTTCATGTTTTATATATTTTAATTCATGTTAAATTTAATTTATTTAATATTTCTCATGTAGTATGTATAGCTCTGTTTAATAAAGATGTATATGCTATATCAAATGAAAATTTATTTTTTTTTAAAATTTTACCAGCATTTTTTGCTTCTAATATACCTTTTTTAGATAATTTAACATCTATTCATCCAGTAAATATATTTTTTTTATTTCAAATACTTTCACCATGTCTTAATATTACTAATTTTTTCATTTTTTTATTTTATTTTATATTTTTTTAATAGAAATTTATGATTAATAATATATTTATTTATTTTTTTTATTTTTATTAATTTTTTAAATTTTAATGATTTTTTTATACTAAAATTTCCTATTTTAATTCTTTTTAATTTTATTATATGTGATCCACATTTTAAATCTTTTCCTATTTTGTTTATTAAATATCTTATATAAGTTCCTTTAGAACATTTAATTTTTAGTTTTATTATATTTTTTTTAAATTTAATTAATTTTATTTTATAAATTTTTATGTAGTTATATTTTTTTATATTAATACCTTTTATTGCATATTTATATAATGATTTTCCTTTAAATTTACATGAAGAATATATAGGTACTTTTTGTTTTATTATTCCTTTATATTTTTTTATTATATTGAATATTTTTTTTTTTTTTATTTTTTTATATTTATTTATTTTAGTTATATATCCATATGAATCATATGTATTTGTTTGTATACCTAATACTGATGTTACTATATAAGTTTTTTTTTCTTTAATTATATATTTAGATAATTTTGTACTTTTTCCAAAACATATTAATAATATTCCAGATGAAATAGGATCTAAAGTTCCTATAAATCCTATTTTTATTGGATTAAATATTTTTTTAATTTTTTGTAATATTTTATTTGATATTACTCCACATGGTTTATAAAAATTTAATATACCATTTATATTATTTAAATTCATATTTTATTTATTTATTTTGTTTAAAAAATAAAATAATTTTTTATTTTTATTATAAAATTTATCAATTTTAAAATAAATTTTAGGTATATTTTTAAAATTTATTTTTTTAATTAATTTATTAATAATATATAAATTATTTTTTTGTAAAATATTTATAATTTTTTTATTATTATTATTATTTTCATTATAATTATTAATATAAATTTTAATTATTGAACTATTTTTACATATATTAATATAATTAATTGAAATTAAATTTGTTTTAAAGATATAATTAAATTTTTTATTTATTAAATTAATAATATATTTCTTTATTATTTTATTTTTTTTATTTATTATTATATTTTTCATTATCAATATTTAGTTAAATGATATTATTTTATCTCCTATTTTAATTTTATTAAAATTTTTTATATAAATTCCACATTCATTATTATTATATACAATTTTAACTTTCTCTTTAAATTTTTTTATAGATTTAATTTTTCCTTTGTATATAATTTTATCTTTTCTTTTTATTTTTATATTATTTTTTATATTTATATATCCTTTGCTTATTTTACATCCAGCTATTACATTTTTATTTGATGATTTAAAAATATTTTTAATAATTGCTATTCCTAAAATTTCTTTTTCTATATTTAATTTTTTAAATTTTATTTTATATATATTAGTTAATTTTTCTATTAATTGATAAATTAATGAAAAATAATATATTTTTATATTATAATTATTATTTTTATTTATTATTTTGTCTTTTTCAACATTAAAAGCTATTATAATAGAGTTGGTTGTTTTTGCATATATTATATCATTTTCATTAATATTACCAACATTATAATATATTATTTTAATTTTTTTTGATATTTGTTTAATACTATTTTTTATAGTTTTTATATAGCTTAATAAATTTGTTTTTAATATTATATTTAAATTTTTATTATTTTTATTTAATAAAATATTTTTAAGATTTTTTTTTTTTGATTATAAATTTGTTTTTAATATTATATTTAAATTTTTATTATTTTTATTTAATAAAATATTTTTAAGATTTTTTTTTTTTATTTTTTCTAATTTTTTTTCTTTATTTATTTTATATTTTATTTCAGATATTTTTTTGGCTTGTTTTTTATTATTAACTACTATAAATTTTTTTCCTATATTAGGAATTTTATAAAAACCTGATATTTCTACAGCCATAGATGGTTTAGCTTTATTAATTATGTTTTTATTTTCGTCAAAAATACATTTTATTTTACCATATGTTTCATTACATAAAATTATATTTCCTTTTTTTAAAGTCCCTTTTTTAATAAGTATTTTAGCTATTGGACCTATATTTTTATTAATGTTTGAATCTAGTATAATTCCTGAAGCCATACCATTTATTATAGTTTTTAATTTTATTAATTTAGATTTTATAAATATATATTTTATTAATTTATTAATACCAATTTTTTTTTTTGTAGAAATTTTTATAAATATATTTTTTTTAAATAGTTTATTTGATATTAAATTATTATTAATTATTTTATTTTTAATTGTATTTATATTTTCTAAATAATTAATTTTATCAATTTTATTTAATGCTATTAATATAGGTACTTTTTTTTTGTTAGCATATTTTATTATTTCTATAGTTTGTGGCATTATTCCATCATCTATTGCTATTAACAATATTATTAGGTCTGATATATTTATAGATTTTTTTCTCATATCTGTAAATGTATAATGTCCTGGAGTATCTAGTAATGTTAATTTTCCATATTTGTTTTTAATATTATATGCATTTATATTTTGAGTTATATTTCCAATTTCTTTTGTTTTAATATTTGATGATTTTATACAATTTATTAATGATGTTTTACCATGATTAACATGTCCCATTATAGTTATAATAGGTGATCTGTTTTTAATTATTTTTCCTATTTTTCTTTTTAGAATTATATTTTTTTTTAATAATTTATATTTTTTTAATTGATTATTTTTTATATTTTTTTTTTTTTTTTTTTTTTTTTTTTTTTTTTTTTTTTTTTTTTTTTTTTTTTTTTTTTTTTTTTTTTTTTTTTATTTTTTTTTTTTTTATTTTTTTTTTTTTTTTTAATTTTTTATTTTTTATATTTTTTTTTTTTTTTTTAATTTTATTTTTTTTTTTAAAATTATTTTTTATATTTTTTTTTTTAAATATTTTTTTTCTTTTATTTTTAAATTTTTTATATTTTTGATTTGTTATATTTTTATTAAATTTTTTTTTAAATTTATTATTTTTATTATTTTTTTTTATTTTCATAATTTTATTTAAAATTATATTGATTTAAATATGTTTTTTTAATAGAATATTGTAAATTTATTTTATATTTTTTTTGTTATTATTTATAATATCAATATTTCATTTAGTTAATTTAGATGCTAATTTTATATTTTGACCTTTTTTGCCTATAGCTTTAGCTATGTTATTTTCTTTTACAATTATTTCCATTTTTTTTTTGATTTTATTTATTTTAATATTTATTATTTTTGCAGGTGCCATTGCATTTATAACAAATTTTTTTGGATTTTTATTTCATAAAATTATATCTATTTTTTCTCCTGATAATTCATTAGATATTTTTTTAATTCTTAATCCTTTTATTCCTATACATGTTCCTATAGGATCTATTCTTTTATCTTTTGTTTTGATTGCTATTTTAGTTCTTAATCCTGGATCTCTTGAAATATTAATTATTTTAATAGTTTTTTTTTTTATTTCAGGAATTTGTATTTTAAAAAGTTCTTTTAAAAATTTATTTTTATATCTTGTTAAAAATATTTTATATTTATAATTTGTTTGTTTAAATTTATATATTAAAGCTTTAATTTTATCACCTTTTTTAAATTTTTCTTTTAAAATCATATGTTTTCTAAGTAGAATAGCTTCTAAATTATATTTTATATCTATAATTAAATAATTATTTTTTATTTTTTTAACAAATCCTGAAATAATTTTACCTGTTTTTTTTTTTATTTTCTTAAGTATCATTAATTTTTCAGCTTCTCTCATTTTTTGAATTATTATTTGTTTTACAGTTTGTGTAGAAATTCTATCAAATTTAATTGATTTTATTTTATTTTGTATATATTCTCCTATTTTAATATTTTTATTTTTTATATTTTTAATATTTATTTCTTTTTCTGGATATTTAACATTTTTAACTATTATTCATCTTCTATATATATTAAATATTCCATTTTTTCTATTTATATAAACTTTTATATTTATCTTTTTTTCATATTTTTTTTTTATTGCAATTTCTAATGCACTTTCTAATGTTTTAAAAATTTTTTCTCTAGGTAAAGATTTTTCATTTGATACAGCTTCTGCTACTTCTAGTATTTCTTTATTCATATTTTAAGAATTTTAAATTATATTTTTATTTAAATTATATATTTAATGTATATAAAATATTTTAATTTATTTAAATTATCAATGTTTTAATATTATTATATAATAATATATTTTATTTTTTATTTAAAATATTAATATAATTACTTTAAATTACCGGGAACGGGATTTGAACCCGTAATTCTTTTAAAAGAACTATCTCCTCATGATAGCGTGTTTACCTATTTCACCATCCCGGCTATTATTTATTTTTTATTTTTTGTAATATTGTTTTTATTTAAAAAATTATTATTTTTTATATTTGTGTTATTTAAATTGTTTAATATTATAGTTGTTATAAAAAATATTATAGATAATATTGTTATTGTATAATTTAGTGTATCTTTTAATAAATTTAAATTTATATTTCTATTATTTATATTTTTTTCAGTTATTGGTGAACTCATAATATTATTTCTATTAGGTAATATTATAATTAATGTAATTAATGATATTGAAGTTATTAAAAATATTGTTAAAAAAAATAGATACATTGTATTTATTATAAATTGGTTTATATTTTTATAAATTTATTTTAATATAAATTATATATTATATAATATTATTATTGTTAATTTTTTTTTATTAATTTATTTTTATTATTATTATTTATACACATTATTTTTATAATATCTTTATAATTTAAAGTTTCATGTTTAATTAATTCATTTTTCATTATATGTAATATATTTATATTTTTAATTAAAATATATTTTGCTCTTTTATAATTTTTTTTTATTATTTTTTTTATTTCTTTATCAATAATTTTATATATATATTCGGATATAAAATAATGTTTGTTATATATTTGGTTTTGTATTAGGTTTTCTTCATTTTGTTCATATAATAATGGTCCAAGTTTATCTGAGAAACCTCATTTTATTACCATATTTCTAGCTATAGATGTTGCTATTTTAATATCATTACTACTTCCTGTTGATATATTTTCTTTTCCATATATTATTTCTTCAGCTACTCTTCCTCCATATAAAGTTGATATTTTACTTTCTAATTGTTTTTTACTTATAAATAAATTGTCATTTTCTGGTAAAAATAATGTTACTCCTAATGATTTACCTCTAGGAATTATAGTTACTTTATGTACAGGGTCATGTTCAGGTACAATATTTCCTATAATTGTATGTCCTGCTTCATGATAAGCTGTAGATTCTTTTTGTAAATTTGTTATTATTAATGATTTTCTAATTGATCCTAATATAATTTTATCTTTTGATGTTTCTATTTCTCTCATTGAAATATTATTAAGATTATTTTTTGCAGCTAATAATGCTGATTCATTTATTAAATTTGCTAAATCTGCTCCTGAAAATCCTGGTGTACTTTTTGCTATAGTATTTATATTTATATCTTTATTTAAAGGTATTTTTTTAATATGTATTTTAATTATTTGTTTTCTTTCTATTAAATCAGGTAAGTCTATTATAATTTTTCTGTCAAATCTTCCTGGTCTTAATAAAGCTGGATCTAAAACATCTGGTCTATTTGTTGCAGCTATTATAATTATTCCTTGGTTATTATTAAATCCATCCATTTCTACTAACATTTGATTTAATGTTTGTTCTCTTTCATCATTACCTCCACTTATACTTATACTTCTTTTTCTACCTACAGCATCTATTTCATCTATAAATATTATGCATGGTGATGTTTTTTTTGCTTCTTCGAACATATTTCTAACTCTAGAAGCTCCTACTCCTACAAACATTTCTACAAAATCTGATCCACATATATTATAAAAAGGTACTTTAGATTCTCCAGCTATAGCTTTTGCTAATAAAGTTTTACCTGTTCCAGGTGGTCCTATCATTAATATACCTTTAGGTATTTTTCCACCTAATTTTTGAAATTTTTTTGGTTTTTTTAAATATTCTACTAATTCTTTAACTTCTTCTTTAGCTTCATTACATCCTGCTATATCTTTAAAAGTTATATTAATATTTTTGTTAAAAATTTTTGTTTTTTTTTTATTAAAGAATAATGAATTTTTACTACTACTTTTTATTTGTTTAATAAATAAAATTCAAATAAATATTGTTAATATAATTGGAGTTCAAGATATTAATATTGATATAAATATAGTAGGTTTATTTTTATTAGTACTTTCTATTATAATATTTTTTTTAATTAATTTATTAATTAAACTAATATCATTAATAGGCATATATGTTTTATATTTATAATTATTTTTTTTTATTATTTTTAATTCTCTTCCATTTATTTTTATTTTTTTAATTTTATTGTTTTTAATATCTAATAAAAAGTTGGAATAATTTAATTCATTATGATAATAATTATTATTATAATTATTAAAAATAAATAATATTATTATTGTAGCAGTTAATCAAAATATTAAATTTTTTGTCATTTTTTTAAGATTTAATTTTTATTAAAATTATTTAAAATATTTTTTTATAACCTTTTGCTATTATATATATTTCTTTTGAAAATATATTAGATGATTTTGGTTTTTGTGTTTTTATATTATTAAATATTTTTTTTATTATTTTGAAATATTTAGAAAAATTTTCACCTAAAAATATTTTTATTATTAAATTTCCATCTTTTATTAATTTTTTTTTACATAATTTTAGTATAGTTTTTATAATTTTGTTATTTTTAGGATTATCTATTTCTTTAATTCCTGTTATATTTGGTGATATATCTGATATTATATTATTTATGTTATATTTTTTAGTTTTTTTAATAATTAAATTAAATATTTTTTTATTACAAATATCACCTTGTATAAATTTTGTATTGAATTTATTTTTAATATTTAAAATATCACAACAAAATATTTTTCCTTTAATTTTAATTTTATTTATTAAAAATTTTGTTCATCCTCCAGGACTAGATCCTAAATTTATTATGTTATGATTTTTTTTAAAAATATGATTTTTTTTATTTATTTCAAATAATTTAAATCATGATTTTGATATTGTTTTGTTTTTTATTGATAATTTATTATATTTATTTTTTTTTTTAAAAAAAAATTATTTTTTTTTTTCATTTTTAACAGAAATATTTTATATAGTTAATAATATTATTTTATTTTTAAAATTTTATATTTTATATTTCCTTTGATAGTTTTTACTAATATTTTATTATTAATTTTTTTACCTATTAGTTCTCTTGATAAAGGTGAATTTATTGATATCAATTTTTTTTTTATATTCGCTTCGTCATCTCCTACTATTCTATAAGTAAATATATTTTTATTTTTTAAATTTTTTATTTTAACTTTTGATCCAAATCTAATTTTATTTTTAGAATTTATTTTAGATATATCAATTATTTGAGCATTTATTAATTTATTTTCTATTTCTGTAATTTTTTTTTCACATATTAATTGTTCTTCTTTAGCTGCATGATATTCTGAATTTTCTTTTAAATCTCCAAATTTTCTAGCTTCTGCTATTAGTGATATTATTTGTGGTCTTTTTATATTTTTTAAAATTTCTAGTTTTTTACGTAGTTTTTTTTCTCCTTTTATTGTCATAGGTATTTTATTCATATTTACTCCATTTATTAAAAGATTATATTTTAATTAATTTAAATAAAAATTTTTTTAATTATTATTAAAATATTTATATATTTTATTATTTAATTTATTTATTCCAAGATTTTTTTTTGTTGATATAAAGAATATTTTATTTCTTATTTTTTTTTTTATAAAAATATTTTTTATATTTTTTATTATTTTTATATTTATTAAATCTTTTTTATTTAATATTAAAAACTGTTTTATTTTATATATATTTTTATCATATTTAAATATTTCTTTTTTTATAATATCTATATTTTTAAAAATATATTTTATTTTTTTATTAATTTCTAAAATATGTAATATAAGTTTACAATTTTTAATGTATTTTAAAAATTTAATTGATAATTTATTTTTTTTTTTATGCGATCCTTTAACTATTGCTGGTGTATCTACTATACTTAATTTTTTTTTTTTTATTCTTATTATTCCTATTTGTATATCTAATGTTGTGAATGGATAATTTTTAATTTTTATTTTTTTTATTGATGTAAGTTTTTTAAAAATACTAGATTTTCCACAATTTGGTGATCCAATTAGTCCTATATCATAAAAAAATATTTTTTCTAATTTTATATTTAATTTTTCTCCTTTTTTTCCTTTAGTATATTGTAATGGTGTTCTATTAATTGATGATTTAAATTTATTATTTCCTATACCTGGTTTTCCTCCTTTAGTTATTAATATTTTAATATTGTTTTTTTTAATTAAATATTTTTTTTTTTTTTTTAATATAGTTATTTTTGTATTTATAGGTATTTTAATGTATAAATTTTTTCCATTTTTACCAGTACAATTATTTTTTTTTCCATTTTTACCATTTTCTGATTTTATGACTTTTTTATTTTTTAAATGATTAAATGAATCTATATTAGAATTAGTTTCTAAATATATATTTGCTCCTTTACCTCCATTACCTCCATCTGGACCACCTTTATTAATGTATTTATTTCTATAAAAACTTATTATTCCATCTCCTCCTTTACCTGAAATTAATTTTATTTTAATTTTATATATATTATTATTATTATTCACTTTTATATTATACTTACAAATTTACGTTTTTTAATACCTTTGGTTTCAAATTTTATTTTTCCTTTTTTTATTGCATAAAGTGTATAATCTTTTCCACATTTAACATTTTTTCCTGCATGGAATTTTGTTCCTCTTTGTTTTAGTATTATATATCCTGGATATACTAATTGATTTCCATAACATTTTATTCCTAATCTTTTAGAATGAGAATCTCTTCCATTTTTAGTTGATCCACCAGCTTTTTTATGTGCCATTTTTGTTTATTTTCTTAATTGATTTAATTTTTAATATAGTTAATTGTTGTCTATGACCTTTAATTCTTAAATAATTTTTTCTTCTTTTAAATTTTATTACTTTTATTTTTTTATTTTTTATATGTTTTTTAATTTTTGCTATAATTTGATAATTTTTTAATTTTTTTCCTAATATTATTTCATTATTTTTTTTAAATAAAATTATTATTTTTAGTTTAATTTTTTCTCCTATTTTTTTATTAATTTTTTCTACTGTAATTTTTTCTTTTTTTTTTATATTAAATTGTTTACCACCAGATTCAATTATTGCATACATATTTTATTTTACTTAAATAATTTATATTATATTAAATTTATTTAATACTATCAAATTAATTATATTTATTAAAGTATAAATAATAAATTTGTTTTAATATAAAATTATTTATATAAATATTTTAAAAAATATTTTTATAAATTAAATATTTTTATTTATTAAATATTTAATAATAAATTATAATGATTTTATATATTTTATTTTTAAATATATATTTTTATTTAAATAATTATATATTTTTATTTTAATTTTTATAATTATTAAATATATTATATATAATATTTTTTTTAAATTAGGTTATTTATGAATTTAAATATAGTTGATAATAAAATATTAAATGAAAATAAAATATTAAAATCAGATATATTAAATGTAATTAATGAAATTTCACATTATGGTTTTGATTATGCTGATATTTATTTTCAAGATTCTTGTAGTGAATTATTATGTATAGAAAATAATAAATTAAAAGATAATTTTTTAAATTGTATAAAAGGTGTAAGTTTAAGATTAAATAAATTTGATAAAACTTTTTTTTCTTATACTAATAAAATTAGTAAGAATTCTTTGTTTAATTTAATTAAAAAATTTAATAATTTTTATAAGAAAAATATTTTTGTTAATAAAAAAAAATTAATTTTATTAAAAAATAAGATTATTAGTAATATATCAAATATAAATTTTATTTATAATAAAAAGAAAATAAATATTTTATTTGATTTATATAATTATATAAAAAAACTAGATTCTAGAATTAATTATATTTCAATAAGTTTATTTATTAAATATGATTTAATTTTATTATCTAATACAGATTTTATATTAGCTAGAGATATTAGAAAATTATTAAATTTATCAATAAAAGTTCAAGTACAAAACAAAACTTGTAGGGAAATAGGTATTAGTGGAGGAGGTGGATGTTATTCTTTTAATAAACTTTTATTATTAAAATATAATAATATTCCTATTATTTATCATTGGGCTGATGAAGCTGTTAGAATAGCTATTAATAATTTATATGCTTCTAATACACCTGCTGGTGAAATGCCTGTTGTTTTATCAAATGGTTCTCCTGGTATATTATTACATGAAGCTATTGGCCATGGATTAGAAGGTGATTTTAATAGAAAAAATACTTCTTTATTTTATAAATATATTAATAAAAAAGTTGCTCCTAATAATTTTAATATTATAGATGATAATACTTTATATCAAAAAAGGGGTTCTTCTAGTATTGATGATGAAGGTGTATTAGCTCAAAAAAGAATTTTAATTAAAAATGGTATATTAAAGTCTTATTTATTGGATAAGTTAAATGCTAGATTAATGAATATGATATCTAATGGTTGTGGTAGAAGGGAATCTTATTCATGTTTACCTATTCCTAGAATGAGTAATACATATTTATTACCTGGAAAATATTGTGTTGATGATATTATTAATAGTGTTGATTATGGTTTATATATTGTTAATTTGTCAGGTGGTCAAGTAGATATAACTTCTGGTAATTTTGTTTTTACTATATTAGAAGGTTATTTAATAAAGAAAGGTAAAATATTAAATTCTATAAAAAGTTCAACTTTAATAGGATCTTCAATTGATATTATTAATAAAATTAGTATGATAGCTAATGATTTAAGTTTTGATAGTGGTATGGGTATATGTGGTAAAGATAATCAAAATATACCTGTAAGTGTTGGACAACCAACATTAAAAATTGATCGTATAACAGTTGGTGGTTTAAATTAATTTTATAAAGGTTTATATATGTTATATATTAAAAGTATTAAAAAGAATAGTTTATGATATTTAATTAATGCTAAAGATAAAATATTAGGTAGATTATGTACTAAAATAGTATATTTATTAATGGGAAAAAATAATTATAGTTTTAAATCTAATATTATTAATGGAAGTTATGTTGTAGTTATAAATATCTCTAAAATAAAATTAACTGGTAATAAATTTAGCAATAAATTATATTATCATCATAGTGGTTATATAGGTGGATTAAAATGTAAATCTTTTAAAAATATTTTTGAAAAATTTCCTGAAAGAATTATAAGACATTGTGTTAAAGGTATGTTACCGAAAAATTTTTTAGGTAGATTAATGTTAAAGAGATTAAAAATTTATACTAAAAATATTCATAAACATAATTCTAAAAAATTAATTTTAATTAATTAAATTTAATATGAAAAATTTATATAGTACAGGTCGTAGAAAAACTTCTTCTGCAAGAATATTTATGAAAAAAGGAGAAGGAATAATTAAAATAAATAAATTATTATTTAATAAATATTTTTTTTTAAATAAACATAGATTAATAATTATGAAACCTTTTTTAATTGTTAAGGATAATAAATATATAAATAATTTTAATTATTATATAACTGTTAAAGGTGGTGGAATATCTAGTCAATCTATTGCTATTAGACATGGAATAAGTAGAATTTTATTAAAATATAATAATAATTTAAAAAATATATTAAGAAATTGGGGGTTTATAACTAGAGATTCCAGAAAGGTAGAAAGGAAAAAATATGGATTAATTAAATCTCGTAGTAAACATCAATATTCTAAACGTTAATTTAATATGGATAAAAAAAAATTAAGTCCTATTATTGAACAATATTTAAATATTAAAAAAAAATATAAGAATATTTTATTATTTTATCAAATAGGAGATTTTTATGAATTATTTTATGATGATGCAATTAAAATATCAAATTTATTAAATTTAAATTTAACTGAAAAAAAATTTGTTAAACATAAAAATGTACCTATGGCTGGTATACCTATATGTTCTTATAAAAAATATGTTTTAAAATTAGTTAGATTAGGTGAATCTATAGCTATATGTAATCAAATAGATGATAATAATGTTTATTATAATAATAATAAAAAAATTAAACTTAGAAAAGTTATTAAAATAGTTACTCCAGGTACAATCTCTGAGAGTTTTTACCTAAATAAGAAAAAAGATAATTATATATCTTGTATTTTTAAAGGTATAAATAATAATTTTGGTTTTTCTTTAATAGATATTTTTAGTGGTAAATTTTATGTTTTAGAAATTAAAAGTCTTGATGAACTTAAAACAGAATTATTTAAAAATAATCCTTCTGAAATAATTTATTCTAAAGATAATTTTGATTTTTCTTCTTTATTTAATGAATTTAATTATTTTAATTCTATTTCTTTTAAATATTTTAATTATAGTTTATGTTTAAAAGTTTTATTGAATCATTTTAAATTATCTAATTTAGATTGTTTTGGTATAAGTAATAAAAAATTAATTATTATATCTGCTGGTTGTTTATTAAATTATATAAAATTTACTCAATTTATAAATTTAGTACATATTAGTAATATTAAATTAATTTCTGATTCTAAATATTTATTTATGGATTTTTCTACTATTAAAAATTTAGAATTAATAGATTCTTTAAATAGTAAAAAATTTACTTTATTAAATATTTTAGATTCTACTGTTACTCCTATGGGTAGTCGTTTATTAAAAAGATGGTTAATTAGACCAGTTTTAGATTTAAATATAATAAAAAATCGTCATTCTATAATTAATTTTATATGATTTTATAATGAAGATTTAAGAAAAATTTTAAATAAAGTTGGTGACTTAGAACGTATTTTAGGTAGAATAATTTTATTTAATGTATCTTCTAAAGATTTAATAAATTTAAGAATTTATTTATATTTAATAATTAGTATATTAAAATTATTTAAAAATAGTAAATTTTTAAGATTTAAAGTATTTAAATATTTATTTGTTAATAAAAAATTATTAAAAAAAATTATTATTTTAATTAAGACTTCTATTGTAAATCCAAAATTAGATTCTAATAATTTAATATTAAAAGGTTATAATAAATATTTAGATAAATTAAAATATTTTAATGAAAATAAAGAAGTTTATATTAGTAATATTGAAGAAAAAGAAAAGAGGAATACTAAAATAAATAGTTTATCTATAAAATTTAATAAAGTACATGGTTATTATATTCAAATTAGTAAATTAGATTGGAAATTAGTTCCTAAATATTATATAAAATTTCAATCTTTTAAATATTATAAAAGATATATATTTAAAGATTTGAAAAAATTGGAAATTAAAATAATTTATATTAATAAAAAAATAAAATTATTAGAAAATGAAATTTTTAATAAAATATTAAATTATATTATTTTATATATTAATAATTTAAAATTAATATCTAATTGTATTTCTAAATTAGATGTTTTATCTAGTTTTGTTGAAAGATCAGTTTGTTTAAATTTTAAGAAACCTAAATTATTTAGTAATTGTTCTTTTTTAGATATTCGAAATTGTCGTCATCCTATATTTGATTATATTGAAAAATTTGAATTTATTACAAATAATATATTAATAGATAAAAATGTAAGAACTTTATTAATAACAGGTCCTAATATGGGTGGAAAGAGTACTTATATGAGACAAATTGCTATTATTTGTATAATGTCTTATATTGGTTGTTATGTACCTGCTAGTAAAGCTTATATAGGTTTTATTGATAAGATTTTAACTAGAATAGGTTTTTCAGATGATATATCTTCTAATAAATCTACTTTTATGATAGAAATGTCTGAAATTTCTTATATAATTAATAATGCTACTAAAAATAGTTTATTATTAATAGATGAAATGGGAAGAGGTACTTCATTTTATGAAGGTATTTCTTTAGCTTGATCATGTTTAGATTATATATCTAGAAATATTAAAAGTATAACTTTATTTTCTACTCATTTTTTTGAATTGCCTAAGATAGGTAAATTGTATAATAATATTAGAAGTATTTATTTTGATTTTATAAAAAAAAATAATAATATTATTTTTTTATATAAAATTAAAAAAGGTATTTGTAATAATAGTTGTAGTTTTTTAATAGCTTATAAGTGTGGAATACCTAAATGTATAGTTAAAAAATCTTTTAATATTTTTAAAACATTAAATTTTTTAAAATAATATTAATTTTAAATTTAATATATTATATAGTTTTTTTTATTTAAATATTTTATATAATTAAAATAAATTAATATTATTTGGAGTTATTATGAATCATTATGAAATAGTTTATTTAGTTTATCCTGATAAAACAATGTATATTAAAAATATTATTAATTATTATATTAATTTTGTTAATAATAAAAATGGTAAAGTACATAGATTAGAAGATTGGGGTTTAAAATATTTATCTTATTCTATTAATAATATGTATAAAGCTCATTATATATTAATGAATATAGAAATAAATAAATTATATATTAAAAATATAGAAAGTAATTTTAGATTTAATGATAGTATATTAAGATTTATTATTTTAAGAAAAAATTTTGCTGAATATAATTCTTCTATAATGAATAAAAAAATAAGTAATTTAAATTTATTTAATAAATAAAGTTTTTATGAGGATTTATTATGTTTAATTATAATAAAAAAAAATATTGTTATTTTTCTAATAAAAAAATAAAAATTATAGATTATAAAAATATAGAATTATTAAAATTATATATAACAGAATGTTATAAAATTATTCCTAGAAGAGTAACTGGTACTTCTGCTAAATATCAGAGAAAATTAGCTATAGCTATTAAAATTGCTAGATATTTAGCTTTATTACCATATACTGATTTAAATAAATAATATTGTTAGGATATGTAAATGGTTAAAGTAAAGGTAATAATTTTAGATAAAAGTATTTCTAATATAGGTAATATTTTAAAAGTTAATCCTGGTTATGCTAGAAATTATTTAATACCTTATAATAAGGCTGTATATGCTACTTATAAAAATATTAATAAATTTTCTAATAAAAGTAAATTTTTAGATTTTAAATTATTTAAATTAGATAAATTAAAAAGAAAAATTATTAGTTTATCTCCTTTAAATATTAAATTGAGATCTGATAAAAATAATAAATTATTTTGTTCTATTAAAAATATAGATATTAAAAATATATTTTTAGATAAATTAAATATTAAAATTTCTAAAAAATGTATTATTTTACCTAAAGGTCCTATAAAATATTTAGGTAATTATATAATAAATATATCTTTATATAAAAAAGATTATTTTAATTTTTTGATTAAAATAAAGTCTTTAAATTAAAATGTTTTATATTATTTTTGTATATTAATTATTTAATAATGTATATAATTTTTATACTATTTTAAATAATGAAATATTTATATATTTTGTATAAATTTTAAAAAAATATCTTGTTTTATTTTTATTTTATTGTTATATTTATTAATTGTATTAATAATTAATTATTATAATAATTAATTTGTTCTTTAAAATAAAAATTTTTGTAGTTATATTACAAAATTTTACATATATTTAAAGTTTTAGATATTTAAAGTATAGTTTTTTGTTTTGAAGAGTTTGATCATGGCTCAGATTGAACGCTAGCGGCAAGCTTAACACATGCAAGTTGAACGGCAACATGAAAGTTTACTTTTGATGGCGAGTAGCGGACGGGTGAGTAATATCTGAGAATCTGCCTTAAGAAGGGGGATAACTATTGGAAACGATAGCTAATACCGCATGATGTTAAAATATATTGTAATAATTTATTAGATTTTTATTTAGTAAATTTTTATTATAATTTTAATTAAAGTAGGGGATTTAAATTTTATTTAAACCTTATGTCTTAAGATGAGCTCAGATAGGATTAGTTAGTAGGTAAGGTAAAGGCTTACCTAGACAATGATCCTTAGTTGGTCTGAGAGGATGACCAGCCACACTGGAACTGAGATACGGTCCAGACTCCTACGGGAGGCAGCAGTGGGGAATATTGCACAATGGGGGAAACCCTGATGCAGCTATGCCGCGTGTATGAAGAAGACTTTAGAGTTGTAAAGTACTTTCAGTAAGGAAGAAGATATATATAATAATACTATATTTATTTGACGTTACTTACAAAAGAAGCATCGGCTAACTCCGTGCCAGCAGCCGCGGTAATACGGGGGATGCAAGCGTTAATCGGAATTACTGGGCGTAAAGAGCATGTAGGTGGTTTATTATGTCAGGTGTGAAATCCCTGAGCTTAACTTAGGAATTGCATTTGAAACTGATTAACTAGAGTATCGTAGAGGAAGGTGGAATTCCAGGTGTAGCGGTGAAATGCGTAGATATCTGGAGGAATATCAGTGGCGAAGGCGGCCTTCTGGACGAATACTGACACTTAAGTGCGAAAGCATGGGGAGCAAACAGGATTAGATACCCTGGTAGTCCATGCTGTAAACGATGTCAACTTGAAGGTTGTAATGTTTTAATTATGACTTTCGTAGCTAACGCGTTAAGTTGACCGCCTGGGGAGTACGACCGCAAGGTTAAAACTCAAATGAATTGACGGGGGCCCGCACAAGCGGTGGAGCATGTGGTTTAATTCGATGCAACGCGAAAAACCTTACCTGGTCTTGACATCCAATGAATTTTACAGAAATGTAGAAGTGCTTTTTAAAAAGAACATTGAGACAGGTGCTGCATGGCTGTCGTCAGCTCGTGTTGTGAAATGTTGGGTTAAGTCCTATAACGAGCGCAACCCCTATTCTTTGTTGCCATCAGGTAATGCTGGGAACTCAAAGAAGACTGCCAGTGATAAACTGGAGGAAGGTGGGGATGACGTCAAGTCATCATGGCCCTTACGACCAGGGCTACACACGTGCTACAATGGCATATACAAAGAGTAGCTAACTTGTAAAAGCATGCTAATCTCATAAAGTATGTCTTAATCCGGATTGAAGTCTGCAACTCGACTTCATGAAGTTGGAATCGCTAGTAATCGTGAATCAGAATGTCACGGTGAATACGTTCTCGGGCCTTGTACACACCGCCCGTCACACCATGGGAGTGTGTTGCAAAAGAAATGATTTACTTAACCTAATTTTTAGGAGAGAAATTATTACTTTGTGATTCATGACTGGGGTGAAGTCGTAACAAGGTAACCGTAGGGGAACCTGCGGTTGGATCACCTCCTTATTTAATATTATGTAATTTTTGTATTTAATTACATTAATTTTTATTTTAAATAGAGTATATGTCCTCTTCGTCTAGAGGTTTAGGACATCGCTCTTTCACGGCGGCAACAGGGGTTCGAATCCCCTAGAGGACGTAAGCCGTCTGTTCTTTAAAAATTTAGTAAGACATTTTAAAGTTGTGAAGTTAAGTAATAAAGCGTATATGGTGGATGCCTTGGCAATCAGAGGCGATGAAGGACGTGCTAATCTGCGAAAAGTGTCGATAAGTTGATAAGAAACTATATTAGTCGGCAATTTCCGAATGGGGTAACCTAATACAAGTAATTTTGTATTATCATTAATTGAATATATAGATTAATGAAGCGAACCAGGAGAACTGAAACATCTAAGTATCCTGAGGAAAAGAAATCAATTGAGATTCTCTTAGTAGTGGCGAGCGAAAAGAGATTAGCTAGAAGTATTTAATTAAATAATTATATTAATAGAATAATTTGGAAAAATTAACGATACAAGGTGATAGTCCTGTATATGAAAATATTTTTATTTATTTACTTTATTAAGTAGGGCGAGACACGTGAAATCTTGTTTGAAGATAGGGGGACCATCCTCTAAAGCTAAATACTACTGATTGACCGATAGTGAACTAGTACCGTGAGGGAAAGGTGAAAAGAACCCCGGTTAGGGGAGTGAAATAGAACCTGAAACCGTATACGTACAAGCAGTAGGAGCACTTTATATAAAGTGTGACTGCGTACCTTTTGTATAATGGGTCAGCGAGTTATATTTTGTAGCAAGGTTAACTTTTAATAAGGTAGCCGTAGGGAAACCGAGTCTTTAATAGGGCGTTAGTTTCAGGATATAGACCCGAAACCCGGTGATCTAACTATGAGCAGGTTGAAGATAAGGTAAGACTTATTGGAGGACCGAACTGACTGATGTTGAAAAATCAGCGGATGACTTGTGGTTAGGGGTGAAAGGCCAATCAAACCGGGAGATAGCTGGTTCTCCTCGAAAACTATTTAGGTAGTGCCTTATGAATTAATCTTTAGGGGTAGAGCACTGTTTCAGTTAGGGGATCTTCCAGATTTACCAATCTGACGCAAACTCCGAATACTAAGGAATTTTATCATAGGAGACACACATTGGGTGATAAGATCCAATGTGGAAAGGGAAACAGCCCAGATCGCAAGCTAAGGTCCCTAAATTATGGTTAAGTGGGAAACGAAGTGAGAAGGCTAATACAGCTAGGATGTTGGCTTAGAAGCAGCCATCATTTAAAGAAAGCGTAAAAGCTCACTAGTCTAGTCATCTTGCGCGGAAAATTTAACGGGGCTAAATCATATACCGAAGCTGCGACAATAATTAGTTAATTTAATAATTATTGGGTAGAGGAGCGTTCTGTAAGTCGTAGAAGGTATATTGTAAAATATGCTGGAGATATCAGAAGTGAGAATGCTGACATAAGTAACGATAAAGTAGGTGAAAAACCTACTCGCCGAAAAACTAAGGTTTCCTACCCAACGTTAATCGGGGTAGGGTTAGTCGATACCTAAGATGAGGCTGAAAAGCGTAGTTGATGGATAACAGGTTAATATTCCTGTACTTGATATTAATTTATGATGGGATGACGGAGAAGGTTAGATTATCCGAATATTGGATTATTTCGGTTTAAGTGTGTAGGTAAATATTTAGGAAAATCCGAATATTATATATACCGAGGCATTATGACGAAACTTGTAAAAGTGTAAGTAATTAATACCATGCTTCCTAGAAAAATCTCTAAATATTAGTTAATATTAAATCGTACTATAAACCGACACAGGTGGTTAGGTAGAAAATACTAAGGCGCTTGAGAGAACTCGGGTAAAGGAACTAGGCAAAATAGTGCCGTAACTTAGGGAGAAGGCACACTAATATTAGGTGATAGAATTTTCTTCTTTAGCTGAAATTAGTCTAAGATAAATGCTGGCTGCAACTGTTTATTAAAAACACAGCACTGTGCAAACACGAAAGTGGAAGTATACGGTGTGATGCCTGCCCGGTGCCGGAAGGTTAATAAAGAAGGTTAGAATTTATTTTCGAAGCTTTTAATTGAAGCCCCGGTAAACGGCGGCCGTAACTATAACGGTCCTAAGGTAGCGAAATTCCTTGTCGGGTAAGTTCCGACCTGCACGAATGGCATAATGATGGCCAGACTGTCTCTACCCGAGACTCAGTGAAATTGAAATTGCTGTGAAGATGCAGTGTACCTGCGGCAAGACGGAAAGACCCCGTGAACCTTTACTATAGCTTAATATTGAATATTAATTATTAATGTGTAGAATAGGTGGGAGACTTTGAAGTAAAGACGCTAGTTTTTATGGAGTCTACAGTGAAATACCATCCTTTAATATTTATTATTCTAATCATTTTCCGTTATCCGGAATTGAGACAATGTTTGGTGGGTAGTTTGACTGGGGCGGTCTCCTCCTAAAGAGTAACGGAGGAGCACAAAGGTCAGCTAATTACGGTCGGAAATCGTAATGTTAGTGTAAAGGCATAAGCTGGCTTAACTGTAAGCGTGACAACGCGAACAGATGCGAAAGCAGGTCTTAGTGATCCGGTGGTTCTGTATGGAAAGGCCATCGCTCAACGGATAAAAGGTACTCCGGGGATAACAGGCTGATATCGCCCAAGAGTTCATATCGACGGCGATGTTTGGCACCTCGATGTCGGCTCATCACATCCTGGGGCTGTAGTAGGTCCCAAGGGTATGGCTGTTCGCCATTTAAAGTGGTACGCGAGCTGGGTTTAGAACGTCGTGAGACAGTTCGGTCCCTATCTGCCGTAGGCGTAGGAAATTTGAAGGGAGCTGCTCCTAGTACGAGAGGACCGGAGTGGGTGTACCTCTGGTGTTCGGGTTGTTGTGCCAACAGCATTGCCCGGTAGCTAAGTACAGACAAGATAAGTGCTGAAAGCATATAAGCACGAAACTTACCCTAAGATTAAATTTCCCAGAAAATTTTTATTAAATTTTCCTAAAGGATTGTTATAGACTATGACTTTGATAGGTCAGATGTGTAAGCATAGTAATATGTTAAGCTAACTGATACTAATAATCCGTGAGTCTTAACTTCACAACTTTAAAATGTTTTAAAATAATAATTACCTGGCATAAATAGCATAATGGTACCACCTGATACCATTCCGAACTCAGAAGTGAAATATTATTGCGCTGATGGTAGTGTAAGATTTTCTTATGTGAGAGTAAGTAATGCCAGGTTTTTATTATTTATTTTATATGGTACGGTAGTTCAGTAGGTTAGAATACCAGCCTGTCACGCTGGGGGTCACGGGTTCGAACCCCGTTCGTACCGGTTTAAATTTTTTTATTTATATAATGAATTTTATAGACAATAGTAATTTAATATGAATAGATTTGGAGATGACAGGATTAGATCCTAAATATAATAAAATTATAGAAATAGCTACTTTAGTTACTGATATTAATTTAAATATTTTAGATGAAGGTCCTAATATAGTAATTTATCAAAAAGATAAATATATTTTAAATATGGATAAATGAAATAATAATGTTCATATAAATAGTGGATTAATAAATAAAGTTAAAAATAGTAAATTTAATGAATTTATTGCAGAAAAATTTACAATAAATTTTTTAAAAAAATGAGTAGGTAAAGGTTTTTCTCCTATGTGTGGAAATACTATTTCTCAGGATAGAAGATTTTTACTTAAATATATGCCGAATTTAGAATTATATTTTAATTATAGAAGTATAGATGTAAGTACTTTTAGATTAATATTGAATTATTGGATAATGAATTTTAATAATTTTGTAAAAATTAATTCACATAGTGCATTAATAGATATTAAAGAGTCTGTTAATGAGTTATTATATTATAAAAATTTTTTAAAAAAATATATTAATATAATTAAGTAATAATTTTGCGGAAATAGCTCAATTGGTAGAGTATAACCTTGCCAAGGTTATGGTTACGAGTTCGATTCTCGTTTTCCGCTTTTATTTTTTTTAAATTACATTTTATATGTATTATAGCTTAAAATTCAATATATTTAATATTAATGATATTAATAAATTATCATTTAGATTTTCATTATTATTAAAGAATCCTATTAATTTATATTTTCAAGGTTGTATTGGTGTAGGTAAATCATCATTTTGTAAAAATTTAATATTTAATTTATTAAAAAATGAAAATATTTTAATTAATAGTCCAAGTTTTAATATTATAAATGAATATAAATATAACAAATTTTTTATATATCATATTGATTTTTATAATATAAAAAATAAATATGATTTTTATAATATTGAAATTTATAAATATTTTGAGAATAATATTTGTTTAGTAGAGTGATCTGATAAATTTATTAGTCTTTTACCTATATGTGATATATGTTTTAATTTTTATTTTATAGATTTTTATAAAAGATTTATTTATATTAAATCTTTTACTAGTTTAGGAAATGAAATATTAAGATTAATTTAATTAATTTATATATTTTTTTTATATTATAAATTTTTATTATTTTAATTAAGTTATTATTTATTTTTGTATATTATATTTATAATTGTTTATTACTAAATATAAATATATTATGTATATAAAATTATCTTTATGAATAAAATAAAATCATTATATAAATATATTATTGATAAAGTATGTTTAAATAAATTTTTTAATAAACCTTATTTAATTTTAAAAAAATTAATAGAAAATAGTATAAGAGCGAAATCTAATTTAATTAAAATTTATATTATTAATAAGGGTATGAGTCTAATTAAAGTTATAGATAATGGTATAGGTATTAATAAAGATAAATTTTTAATTTATTTAAATAATAATTATTTTAATAATAATGAAAAATTTATAAAATTAAATTATTTAAATTTTAAAAAAAAATTTATATATAATATTGGTTTAATATCAAATTTAATTATATATTCTAAATTTAATAATGAAAGATTAGGTTGATGTTTATATAATAATTATATTAATAATTTAATGTATTTTAATAGTAAATCTGTTTTATATAATTTAGGTACTAATATATCTATATATAATATTTTTTTTAATAATTTAATTTATAGAAATAAATTATTAAAATCATTAAATTGTGAATGATTATATATTAAAAGATTAATTAATAATTTTGTAATATGTAATTATAATATTTCTTTCTATTTTTTTAATAATAATAAATTATATAAAAAATATATTTTTAATAATAATTATAAAAAATATTTAATTATATATAAAATAAAATGTATATATGGTGAAAAATTTATTAGATATAATTTATATATTGATATATATAATACTTTTTGATATTGTTATGGTTATTTTTTTTTTAAAACTAATAAAATAGTTAAAATTATTTATATAAATAAAAAATTATATTTTAATAAAAATTTTTTATTTTATATATTTGATTCATTTATAAATAATTATTTAGAATATATAAATATTTCATATATATTATATTTTTTTATTGATTTAAATTATATAAATATTAATATTTCTAAAAATAAAAATAAAATATTTTTTTTAAATACTTTAAAAATATATAATTCAGTATATAATAATTTAATTTTATATTTTAAAAAGAATAATATTATAAAATATATAAAATTATATAGTGTTAATAAAAATTTAGAAATTAAAAATAATATTTTAGATTATTTACATTTAGATAGTCCTAATAAATTTAATTATTTGCAATATTTTTATTTATATTTTGGTAAAATATTTAATATATTTAATAATAAATATTTAATTAGTATTAAAAATAATTATTTAATATTTTCTAATATATTTTTAATTTTATATTATATGAATTATTTAGTTATTAAAAATAAATTATATTTTTTAATTTGAACTAAAAATATTTTAATTAAATTAAATAATATTTATAAAAGTATAAATTTAGATATTATAAAAATTTTATTTAAATTAGGTATATTTATTAATTTAAAAAATAATAATTTTTATATTGTTAAAGTACCTTTAATTTTTGTAAATATTAATTTTAAATTATTATTATTTGAATTAAATAAATTTTTATTTATTAATAAAAATATTAAAAATAAAGAATTTATAGTTATTTATTGATTAACTTATTTTATAATTAATAATAATATGTTAAGTATAAATAATTATATAGTTTTAGTTACTAATTTTTGTAAAATTATAGATAATATTTCTTCTTTTAATAAAAAACTTTTTAAAATTATTAATTTAGATGAATTTTTATTGTTTTATATTTAATTTTAATTTTAATTATTATGTTTATTGATAAATTAAGTAATATTTTTTGTTTAATAGGACCTACTGCTGTTGGTAAAAGTTTAATTTCTTTAGAATTATGTAAATCATTTCCTTTTGAGATTATTAGTGTAGATTCTGCATTAATATATAAATATATGAATATAGGTACTGATAAGCCTAATAAGAAAATATTAAGTAATATATCTCATTATTTAATTGATATTATTGATCCTAAAGATATATATTCTGTTAATAATTTTTTTTTTGATATTTTAAATAGTATTTATAAAATTATATATATTAATAAAAAAATTCCTTTATTAGTTGGTGGTACAATGATGTATTATAATATATTATTTAATGGATTATGAATATTACCTAATTCAAATCTAAGAATTAGAAATCATATAGAATTATTATTTAATAAGTATGGTAATAAATATGTTTTTAATATTTTAAAAAAAATTGATTATGATATTTCTCAGAAAGTTCATATTAATGATAAGTATAGAATTATGAGGAACTTAGAAATATTTATAAGTACTGGTAAAAAAATTTCTTTTTTAAAAAAAAATTATAGATTTAATTTAAATTTTAATTTTATTAAAATAATTATTTTATTTGAAAATAATAATTATAAGAAAAAAATTATTAATAGATTTTATTCTATGTTAGAAAATGGTTTTGAAAAAGAAGTTAATTATTTATATAATAGAAAAGATTTAAATATTGATAAACCATCTATAAAATGTATTGGTTATAAACAAATGTGATTATATTTAGATTCTAAAATATCTTATATTAATATGATTAAAGATACTATTTTAAAAAATTTTTTATTAGTTAAAAATCAAATTAAGTGAATAAAAAAATGAATTAATAATAGTTTTATAGTTTATAATAATAAAAATTGTTTAAATATAATAAAAAATTATATTAAGTTATTAATTTAATATTTATTTAAAGGAAATAATCTTTGAAAAAACATATTTTAAAAAAATGTATATCAATTTTTATAAATTTTAAAAAAAATATTATATCACTAAATGATATTATAGAATTTAAAAAATTAATTTTATCTTCAAATTTTATTAATTTAAAATTAATAAAATATTTAATTAATATACCAAATAATAAATATTATTTAGGTTTAGGAAAATTATTAGAAATTAGAAATTTAATTAAAAAATATAATGTTAAATATTTATTATTAAATATTATATTAAAAAGAAATCAAGAAAGGAATTTATATAATTATTTAAATTGTAATATTTTAGATAAAACTAATATTATTCTTAATATATTTAATAATAGAGCAAATACATATTTTGGTAAATTACAAGTTAGATTAGCATATTTAAATTATTTAAGTACTAGATTAGTTAATAGATGAAGTCATTTAGAAAGACAAAGAGGTGGTATAAAAAATATTTCAGGTCCTGGTGAAAAACAAATTGAAATAGATAAAAGAATTATAAAGAAAAAAATAAAATCAATTAAATTAAAATTAATAAAAATAAAAAATCAAAAAAATAAAAGTGAATATTTAAGGTCTGTTTCTAATGTTTTTACAGTTTCGTTAGTAGGTTATACTAATTCTGGTAAATCTACTTTATTTAATTTATTAACTAATTCTAATTTAGATAATAAAAATACTTTTTTTAGTACTTTAGATACTTATGTTAAGAAAATAAAATATGGTAATATTAAGAAAATATTAATTTCTGATACAATTGGTTTTATTAAAAATTTACCGTTATCTATATTAGAAGCTTTTGAGTCTACTTTAAGTGAAATAAATAATTCTAAGTTAATTTTACATATTATTGATATATCTAATATTAATTTTAATGAAAATATTAAAATTGTAAATTCGATATTGAATAAAATTTTAAAAAAAAACGTACCTATTATACAAATAATTAATAAAATAGATAAAATTAAAGATTTAAATCCTAAAATGGATTATAATTTTAATAAAATATGAATTTCAGCAAAATATAATTTAGGAATAAATTTTATATGTAATTATATAAATGATTTTTTTTCAAAATATTATATTAAATGTAAATTATGTGTTAATTTATATATATTAAATATAATACGTAATTTTTTATATAAAAATAATTTTGTTATTAAAGAATATAGTTTAAATGGTTTAAAGTATTATCTTGATTTAAATATGACTCATTTAGATTTAAATCGTTTATTAAAATATTATCCATTTATTAAAAAATATATTATATATTATTATGAATAATTTATTTTATGGTATTAATGTTGTTAAAAATTTAATTAAATTTAAATATAATTATATTAAAGAAATATTTTTAGTTAATAATAGAAATGATTTAAAATTTAAAAATATAAAATATTTATCAAAAAAATATTTTATAAAAACTAATTTAGTAAAAAAAAATTATTTTAATTTTTTATCTAAAAAAAATATTAATCATCAAGGTATAATTGCATTAATAAAAAATAAAATATTTAATTTTAATGAAAATAATTTAATTAAATTATTAAATAATAAAAATGTTTTTATTTTAATTTTAGATAGAATTGATAATCCTTATAATTTAGGTTCATGTATAAGAACTGCTGTAGCTTTTGGTGTAGATTGTATAATTATAACAAAAAAACATTCTGTTTCTATTTACAATAATATTGTTCATAAAGCATCTTCTGGTTCTATATATAAAATTAATATATTTGAATGTATAAATTTATTAAAATTAATTAATTTATTATTGAAATATAATTTTTATATTATAGGTACATGTTTAAAATCTAATAATTTATTAAGTAGTTATAATAAAATTTATAGTAAATTATCTTTAATATTAGGTTCAGAAAAAAGTGGTATAAAAAACAACATAAAAAAAAAATGTAATATATTACTTAAAATACCTATATTAAATATTAATTCTTTAAATATTTCTGTATCTAATGGAATATTTTTATATAAATTATTATTTAGAAAATAATTTTATTTTAATATATATCCTATTATAAAAAAATTTGGTTTAGAATTAAAAAATTTATTTAATTTCATTTTTTTTCTATTATTTAATTGTATTTTTATAATTTTAATAATTTTATTACTTGTTTGTATTTTTAGACATTTTTTATTATAATCTATTATTTCACCAATTTTATATTTTTTTTTATTATTATTGTTATTTATAATTTTAATTTTTCATATAAATATTATATAATTTTTATAATAAAAAAATGTTTTTGGTCATTTATAAAAAGCTTTTATTAGTCTATTTATTTTTTTTGCTGAATAGTTTCAATTTATTTTTCCATCTTTTTTATTAATTTTAAATGTATAACTTATATTAAATTTACTTTGTTTGATTATTGAAATTTTATTTAAAAAAATCTTTTTTATAATATTATTTATAATATTTTTTGATAAATTAGTTAATTTATTATATAATGTAATATAATTATCTTTTTTTGATATTTTACATTTTTTTTGTAAAATTATGTCTCCTTGATCTATTTTATTATTAATTTTAATAATTGTTATTCCTGTTATTTTATCTCCATTTAATATAGAATATTGTATAGGTGATGGTCCTCTTCATTTAGGTAATAGAGATGGATGTACATTATAACATCCTAATTTAGGTATTTTAATTATAAATTTTGGTAATATAATACCAAATTCTATTATTATAATTAAATCTATTTTTAGTTTAATTAATTTTTTTTTAAATAATAAAATTATTTCTTTTTTATTTTTTATTTGAAATAAATTAATTTTTTTTTTTTTTGCTAAGTTTTTAGTATAATTTTTTCCTTTTTTTGTAATAATACCTAAAATATTTTTTTTATATTTTTTAATTATTTTTTTAAATTGAAAATATGCAAATTTTTGTGTTCCTAATAAAATTATTTTAAATTTTTTCATTTTTTAAATTAATTTATTTGAAATTATTTATAAGTTTTCCATTTAAGTGATCTATTTCATGTTGAATACATATTGATATAAGTCCTTTAAATTTTAATTTAAATATTTTGCCTTTTTTATTTTTTGTTTTAATTTTTATTATATTATATCTTTTAGTATTATAAATTTTATTAGGTATTGATAGACATGATTCTTTTGTTTTAATTATTTGTTTTTTTTTTATTATTTTAGGATTTATTAAAATTAATTTATAATTATTTATATTAATAACAATTAAAGATTTATTAATATTAACTTGATTAGAAGCCAAACCTATACCATTATAATATTTCATAGTATCAAACATATCTATTATATTTTTTACTATTTTTTTATTAAAATTTTTTATTTTTTTAGTTTTTCTTGTTAAGATTTTATTTGGATAAGTTATTAATTTTAAAATTGACATTAAATTTTAATTTTAATTTTAATTAATATACCCAAGGCGGGATTTGAACCCGCACAGTTATAAAAACTAAGGGATTTTAAGTCCCTTGTGTCTACCGTTCCACCACTTGGGCTTTTAAATATTTTATTATATATTTTTTAAAGGCGTGTCTCGGAATTGAACCGAGTTATGTGGGTTTGCAATCCACTGCATTACCAATTTGCTAACACGCCATTTTTAAAAATATTATAATATTTTATTAATAAATAAAATATTTTTTTTTTATAAAATATATTATATAATTTTATTATATATAAATATTTATATTATAAATTAAATTTATAAAATATTATATATTTATTTTATAAATTATTTTATTTTTATTATATATAAATATAATTTTTAATTTTTATTTATAAAAATATATTATCTTATAAATTTATATTAAATAATTTTTATATATTAAATAATTAGGTAGATATTTACAAATGATTACTATTAATCAATTAGTTCGTAAAAATAGAAAAGTTAAAAATATTAAAAATAATGTACCTGCATTAGGTAAATGTCCTCAAAAAAGAGGTGTTTGTGTAAAAGTATATACTACTACTCCTAAAAAGCCTAATTCTGCTTTAAGAAAGGTATGTAGAGTACGTTTAACTAATAATATTGAGGTAACTGCTTATATACCAGGAGAAGGTCATAATTTACAAGAACATTCTGTGGTTTTAATTAGAGGTGGTAGAGTAAAAGATTTACCAGGTGTAAGATATCATGTAATTAGGGGAACTTTAGATTGTACTGGTGTTAAAGATAGAAAAAAATCTAGATCTAAATATGGTGTTAAGAAAAATAATTAATTTTTTATAATAAATTTAGAGGTTTTTATGTCTCGTCGTAATATATCAAATAAGAATAAAATTTTACCAGATATTTTATATAATTCTGAATTAGTTAGTAAGTTTATAAATTTATTAATGTGAGATGGTAAAAAATCTACTGCTGAAAATATATTATATAAATCTTTAGACTTAGTTGAATTAAAATGTAATGATAATAAAATTAAATTATTAGAATTAGCTATTAATAATGTTAAACCTATTGTTGAAATTAAAACTAGAAGAGTAGGTGGTACTACATATCAAATACCTATTGAAGTTAGGCCTATAAGAGCTAATACTTTAGCCATGCGTTGAATAATTTATTCTGCTAGAAATAGGTCTAATAATAAAAATATGATATTAAATTTAACTGATGAATTATTAGATTGTATTAATAAAAAAGGATTATCTATTAAAAAAAGAGATGAAGTACATAGAATAGCAAATGCTAATAAAGCTTTTGCTCATTATAGATGATAATGTTTTATTTTATAAGAGGAATTAAATGTCACGTAAGACTCCTATTTCGAGATATAGAAATATTGGTATTAGTGCTCATATAGATGCTGGTAAAACTACTACAACTGAACGTATTTTATATTATACAGGAGTAAATTATAAGATAGGTGAGGTACATGATGGAAAAGCAACTATGGATTGAATGGAGCAAGAACAAGAAAGAGGTATAACTATAACTTCTGCTTCTACTACTACTTTTTGATCAGGTACATTTAATCAATATAATTCTCATAGAATTAATATTATAGATACTCCTGGTCATGTTGATTTTACTATTGAAGTAGAAAGATCTATGAGAGTTTTAGATGGAGCTGTTATGATATATTGTGCTGTTGGTGGTGTTCAACCTCAGTCTGAAACTGTATGAAATCAAGTAAATAAATATAAAGTTCCTAGAATAGCTTTTATTAATAAAATGGATAGAGTAGGTTCTAATTTTTTTAAAGTTATTAATGAACTTGAAGATAAATTTAAAATTAAAGTTATACCTATACAACTTCCATTAGGTACAGAAGATTCATTTAAAGGTTTAATAGATTTAATAAGTATGAAATCTATTATTTGAAATGATTTTGATAATGGATTAAATGTTAATGTTAATGAATTAGATAAAGATTTATTAAAATTATCTTATAATTGAAGAAATAAAATTATTGAATATGTAGCAGATTCTTCAGATAATTTAATGTTTAAATATTTAAACGAAGATAATTTTACTATTAATGAAATAAAAGATTCTTTAAGAAAGAAAGTATTAAATAATGAAGTTTTATTAGTAACTTGTGGTTCTGCTTTTAAAAATAAAGGTATACAGTTATTATTAGATTGTGTTATTGATTATTTACCTTCACCTAAAGATTTATATAAAGTAAATGGATTAGATATTAAAAATAGTTTTATTAATATAGAAAGAAATATAAGTGATAAAGAGCATTTTTGTGCTTTAGCTTTTAAAGTTGCTAATGATCCTTATGTAGGTAATTTAACTTTTTTAAGAATATATTCTGGATATATTAAATCTGGTGATATAATTTTAAATTCTAATAAAAATGAGAAAGAAAGAATTGGTAGAATAGTACAAATGCATGCTAATAAAAAAGAAGAAATTAAAGAAGTTTATGCTGGTGATATAGCTGCAGCTATAGGTTTAAAAAATGTATTTACTGGTGATACTTTATGTGATATAAATAATCCTGTAATTTTAGAAAAAATTGAATTTCCTAATCCTGTTATTTCTATTTCACTAGAACCTAAAACTAAATTAGATCAAGAAAAAATGGTTATTGCATTATCTAGATTAGTAAAAGAGGATCCATCTTTTAAAAGTTATTATGATAATGAATCTAATCAGACTATAATTTCTGGTATGGGTGAGTTGCATTTAGAAATTATTGTAGATAGAATGAAAAGAGAGTTTAATGTTAATTGTAATATTAGTAAACCTCAGGTCTCATATAGAGAAACTATTTTAAATAAAGTATATAATATAGAGGGTAAATATATAAAACAAACAGGAGGTAGAGGTCAATATGGACATGTTGTAATAGATTTATTTCCTTTAGATAAATCTGAGTTAAATTTATCTAGAAATGGTTATATATTTGTTAATGATATAAAAGGAGGTGTTATACCTAATGAATATATATCTGCTATTGAAAAAGGTATTAAAGAGCAATTAATATCTGGGCCTTTAGCTGGTTATCCAGTTTATAATATTAAAATAAGATTATTTTTTGGTTCTTATCATGATGTAGATTCTTCTGAAATAGCATTTAAAATGGCAGCATCTATTGCATTTAAAAAAGCTTTTTTAAAAGCAAATCCTATATTATTAGAACCTATAATGAAAGTTGAAATTGAAACTCCTGAAAAATATATGGGTGATATTATAGGTGATTTAAATAGAAGAAGAGGTATTATTAATAATATTAATGATATTTTATTAGGTAAAATTATTAATTCATATGTTCCTTTATCAGAAATGTTTGGATATTCTACTGATCTAAGATCTTATACACAAGGTAGAGCTTCATATACAATGGAATTTTATAAATATTTTAAAACACCTGAATATATTTGCAATAAAATAATAGAAATTAGAAAAAAATAGTTATTTTTTATAGGAATTTATAAATATGTCTAAGAAAAAGTTTGAACGTTCTAAAATACATTTAAATGTTGGTACAATAGGTCATGTAGATCATGGTAAAACTACATTAACTTCGGCTATTACTACTATATTAGCTGATAAATATGGTGGAGAAGCTAGAGCTTTTGATCAAATAGATAATGCACCAGAAGAAAAAGAAAGAGGTATAACTATTAATACTTCACATGTAGAATATGATACTGCTAATAGACATTATGCTCATGTAGATTGTCCTGGACATGCTGATTATATTAAGAATATGATTACTGGAGCTGCTCAAATGGATGGAGCTATATTAGTTGTAGCTGCTACAGATGGACCAATGCCTCAAACTAGAGAACATATTTTATTAGCTCGTCAAGTTGGTGTACCTTATATATTAGTTTTTTTAAATAAATGTGATATGGTTGATGATCAGGAATTATTAGAATTAGTTGAAATGGAAATTAGAGATATTTTGACTCAATATGAATTTCCTGGAGATGATACACCTATTATAAGAGGATCTGCTTTAAAAGCTTTAGATGGAGATAATAAATGAAAAGATAAAATTTTAGATTTAGCCGATTGTTTAGATAATTATATACCTTCTCCTATTAGAAATATAGATAAACCGTTTTTATTACCTATAGAAGATATTTTTTCAATATCTGGTCGTGGAACAGTGGTTACTGGTAGAATTGAAAAAGGTATAATTAAAGTTGGAGAAGAAGTTGAAATAGTTGGTATAAAAGCAACTAAAAAATCAATATGTACAGGTGTTGAAATGTTTAGAAAAATTTTAGATGAAGGTAGAGCTGGAGAAAATGTAGGTATATTATTAAGAGGTATAAAAAGAGAAGAAATTGAAAGAGGTCAAGTATTATCTAAACCTGGTTCAATTAATCCTCATACTAATTTTGAATGTGAAGTATATGTTTTATCTAAAGAGGAAGGAGGTAGACATACACCTTTTTTAAATGGTTATAGACCTCAATTTTATTTTAGAACTACTGATGTTACAGGTACTATAAAATTACCTAAAGGTGTAGAAATGGTAATGCCAGGTGATAATATTAAAATGTTAGTAAAATTATTTTGTCCAATAGCTATGGATGAAGGTTTACGTTTTGCTATTAGGGAGGGTGGTCGTACTGTAGGTGCTGGAATAGTAAGTAAAATATTAAAATAATTAAATTAAATTAAATTTATTATGAAAAATCAAAGAATTCGTATTAAATTAAAATCTTTTGATCATCGATTGATAGATATATCTACTATAGAAATAGTTGAAACTGCTAAAAAAACAGGAGCACAAGTATGTGGACCTATTCCTTTGCCTACATCAATACAAAAATTTACTATTTTAACATCTCCTCATGTAGATAAAGATGCTAGAGATCAATATGAAATTAGAATTCATAAGAGATTAATAGATATAGTTAAACCTACAGAAAATACAGTTGATGCTTTAATGAAATTAGATTTAGCTTCTGGTGTAGATGTTAAAATAAGTTTAGGTTAGGTGGAATAAAATGATAGTTTTAATTGGTATAAAAGTTGGTATGACTAGAATTTTTAATAGTAATAATGTTTCTATTCCTGTTAGTGTTATAAAAGTTTATAATAATATAATATCTTTTATTGATACTAATATTAATAGAGTTCAGGTAACTTTAGATAAAATTAATAAGAAAAAGTTAATTAAACCAATAAAAAAATTTTTTATAAGACAAAAAATTAGACCTGGTATAGGTGGTTTATGAAGTATACCATATATTAAAAAAGTACATAAGAAAATTGGTCAATCAATAGGATTAGAATTATTTAAAAATACTAAAAATATTGATATTACAGGTTTTAGTAAAGGTAAGGGTTTTTCAGGAACTATTAAGAGATGAAATTTTAGATCTCAAGATAGTTC
The DNA here is from genome assembly GCA_002688505.1 of Candidatus Stammera capleta. Taxonomy (GTDB): domain Bacteria; phylum Pseudomonadota; class Gammaproteobacteria; order Enterobacterales; family Enterobacteriaceae; genus Stammera; species Stammera capleta. The sequence continues at coordinate 73,179 of CP024013.1, read as the reverse complement.
TCATGGTAATTCTTTATCTCATAGAGTTCCTGGATCTATTGGTCAGAATCAAACTCCTGGTAGAGTATTTAAAGGTAAAAAAATGTGTGGTCATTTGGGTAATGAAAAAATTACTGTTCAAAATCTTGAGATAATAGAATTAAATTTTAATAAAAAGTTTTTATTAGTTAAAGGTTCAGTACCTGGTTTTAATAAAAGTTTTTTATACATAAAATCTACTACTAAAAATAAAAAAGAAAAGAAAAATGTATATTAAGTTATTTAATACAAATAAAGAAATATTTTTATTGGATAGTGTTTTTAATATTAAGTTTAATAATTTTCTTGTTCATCAAGTGGTAAAATCTTATCAAAATAATAAAAGGAAAGGTAGTTCATGTCAAAAATCTAGATCAGAAGTTTCAGGTTCTAAAAAAAAACCGTGAAGGCAAAAAGGTACAGGTAGAGCTAGATCAGGTTCTATAAGAAGTCCTATTTGAAGATCTGGAGGTGTTTGTTTTGCTTCTAAACCTAAAAGATATAATATTAAAGTTAATAAAAAAGTATATAAATTAGCTTTTAAAATGATTTTATCTAAGTTATTTAGAGAATATAATAATATTTATATATTAAATAATTTTTTTATTGAAAAACCAAAAACTAAACTTTTTATTAATTATTTTAATTTTATAAAGTTATATAAATGTTTGGTAATTGTAGATAAATTAGATAAAAATTTATTATTATCTTCTCGTAATTTATATACTTTTAAAGTATGTGATGTTTTACATATAAGTATAATAGATTTAATTTCATTTAGAAGTATTATATTTAATTTAAATTCTATAAAAATAATTGAAAAAAGGTTATCAAATGAAAATAGTTAATTGTAATAATATTTTAATTAGACCATATTTAACAGAAAAACTATCTTCTATTTCTAAGTTTAATAATGTTTTAATATGAAAGGTTAATAAAAATTGTAATAAATTTAAGATTATAAATATTATAGAAAATATATATAATATAAAAGTTTATAAAGTTAGAACTTTAATAGTTAAGAAAGTAATTAAAAATAAAAAACAAAAAAAAAATAAAATTAAAAGTTGAAAAAAAGCTTATATTTATTTTAATAAAAAATATAATTTAAAAGTAAATAATATTTAAAATTTTTTTAGGAATATTTTTATATGTCTGTAATTAAATATAAACCAACTTCTCCTGGTAGAAGACATAAAGTTAAAATTTTTTCTAATATTTTATATAAAGGTAAGCCTATTAAATATTTATCTAAAGGTATAAAGAAAACTGGAGGTAGAAATAATTATGGAAGAATTACTGTTAGACATATAGGCGGAGGTCATAAAAGAAATTATAGGTTTATAGATTTTAAAAGAAACAAATACAATATTAAAGGTATAGTAAATAGAATAGAATATGATCCTAATAGATCTTCTTTTATAGCTCTTATCTTTTATAAAGATGGTGATAAAAGATATATATTGTATCCTAAAAATTTAAATATAGGAGATAAAATAATTTCAGGTGAAAATGTAAAAATTAAAATTGGTAATTGTTTACCATTAATTAAAATACCTATTGGTTCTTTAGTACATAATGTTGAAATTAAAATGGGTAAAGGTGGACAATTAATTAGATCTGCTGGTTCTTATGCTCAATTAATAGTAAGAGAAAAAAATTATACTATTTTAAGATTAAAATCTGGAGAATTAAGAAAAATACATTCTTTATGTTGAGCTACATTAGGTGAAGTAGGAAATTCTGAACATATGTTAAAATCTTTAGGTAAAGCTGGTAGTTCACGTTGGTTAGGTATAAGACCTACTGTAAGAGGTACAGCAATGAATCCAGTGGATCATCCTCATGGAGGTGGAGAAGGTCGTAATTTTGGAAAACATCCTGTAACACCTTTTGGTATAAAATGTAAGGGTAAAAAAACTAGAAAAAATAAGCGTACTTTAAAATTTATTGTTAAATCTAGATTAAAAAAATAATTTTTAATTATAAGGAGTTAAATTTTTTATGGTTAGATCTTTTAAAAAAGGTCCTTTTATAGATATTCATTTATTTAATAAAGTTAAAAAAGTATTAAAAAATAATGATAAGAGACCTTTTAAAACTTGGTCAAGACGTTCTACTATTTTACCGAATATGATTGGATTAACTATATTAGTTCATAATGGTAGATATCATATACCTGTTTATATTATTGAAGAAATGGTTGGTCATAAATTAGGTGAATTTTCACCTACTAGAACTTATAAAGGTCATTTATCAAATAATAAAAAAATTAAAAAAGAATAAATTTAAATTTCAGGATTATTTTATGGAAGTTTATGCTAAATTAAAATATATTAGATCTTCTCCTGTAAAAGTTAGATTAGTTACTAATTTAATTAAAAATAAAAAAGTTGATATTGCTTTAAATATATTAAATTTTACTAGAAAAAAAGCTTCTTTTATAGTTAAAAAAGTTTTAAATTCAGCTATATATAACGCTATAAATAATTTTAAATTAGATTATAATAGTTTAATAGTATCTAAAATATATGTTGATAATGCTTCTTTAATTAAAAGAATTTCTCCAAGAGCTAAGGGAAGAGTCAATTATATTTTAAAACGTACAAGTCATATTACAATATATGTTTCAAATTATAAATAATAAGGATATTAATAAAATGGGGCAAAAGGTTAATGCTAATATTATAAGATTAGGTATAATAAAAACTTGAAATTCTTATTGAATATCTGATAACAAAAATTTTTCTAGTATATTATATAATGATTATTTAGTTAGACAATATTTAGAAAAAAAATTATTTAGAGCTTTAGTATCTAATATAATAATTGAAAGACCTGCTAAAAGTATTAAAATAACTATATATACTGCACGTCCAGGTATTGTTATAGGTAAAAAAGGTGAAGATGTTGATAAGTTAAGAAAAAAAATTAAATTAATTTCAGGTGTACCTTGTCAAATAAATATATTTGAAATTAGAAAACCAGAATTAGATGCTTATTTAATTTCTCGTAATATTGCTATTCAATTAGAAAGAAGAATAATGTTTAGAAGAGTTATGAAAAGATGTGTTTCTAATGCTATACGTTTAGGAGCTAAAGGAATAAAAGTTAAATTAAGTGGTAGATTAGCTGGTGTAGAAATAGCAAGAAGAGAATGGTATAAAGAAGGAAGGGTTCCTTTACATACTTTAAGAGCTAATATAGATTATGGTTTTTCAGAAGCTTTTACTAATTATGGTGTTATTGGTATAAAAGTTTGAATTTTTAAAGGTGAAATTTTAGATAAATATTATTTAATTAAAAATATTAATAGAGTTAATATTAATTATATTAAAAAATTATCAAATAATAAATAATATTTTATTATGAAGTTTAAATTTAAGGTAATTAAAATATGTTACAACCTAAAAAAACAAAATATAGAAAATATCAGAAAGGTCGTAATAGAGGTTTTTCTTTGGATAGTAAGGTAAATTTTGGTAAATATGGTTTAAAAGCTATTACTAGAGGTAATATAACATCTAGGCAAATAGAATCTGCTCGTAAAGTAATTACTAGATTTGTAAAAAATAATGGTAAAATGTGAATTAGAATATTTCCTGATAAGCCTATAACAAAAAAACCTTTAGAAGTTCGTATGGGTAAAGGTAAGGGAAATGTAGAATATTGAGTTTCTGTTGTAAAACCTGGTAAAATTTTATATGAAATAGATGGTGTAAGTAAAATTTTAGCTAATAAAATATTTAAATTAGCAGGAGCAAAATTATGTGTTAAAACTATTTTAGTAAAAAAAGAAGAATCTTTATGAAAATATTAAATAATTTCAATAAAAGAAAAATTTGTGATTTAAATAAAGAATTATTTGATTTATATAAAAGTCTTTTTGATTTAAGATGTAAATTTTTTTCAAATAATTTAAAAAATACTAATTTAATTAGGTTATGTAAAAGAAAAATTTCTTTAATTAAAACTATATTAACTATTAAAAATAATGAGAAAAATATTAAAAGGTATAGTAATAAAAAAAAAAATGTTTAAGACTATTACTGTATTAATTACTAAAGTTATTAAACATAAAATTTATAAAAAATTTATTAAAAAAAAAAGTAAAATATATGTTCATGATAATGATAATTTATGTAAAGTAAATGATTTTATAGAAATTGAACAGTGTAGGCCTATATCAAAAAAGAAATTTTGAATTTTTAAAAAATTTATTAAAAGTAAATAATTTTATGATACAAGAAAGATCTTTATTATTAGTAGCTGATAATACAGGTGCTAAATTGGTTATGTGTATTAAAGTATTAGGTGGTTCAAGAAAGCGTTATGCTAAAATAGGAGATTTAATTAAAATTGCTGTTAAAGATGTAATATCTAAAAGTAAAGTAAAGAAAGGTGAAGTATTAACAGCTGTTATAATTAGAACTAAATATGGTATTCGTAGATCAGATGGTTCTTGAATTAAATTTGATGATAATTCTTGTGTAATACTAAATAGTAATAATTATTTACCATTGGGAACTAGAGTTTTTGGTGTAATTACTAGAGAATTACGTAACGAAAAATTTATGAAAATTGTATCTTTAGCACCAGAAGTTATATAATTTAATTTTAGGTATATATATGGCAAATAAATTTAAGGTTAATGATAAAGTTATTATTATTACAGGAAAAGATAAGGGTAAAATAGGTATTATAAAAAGAATTTTAAATAAAAAAAGAAAAGTAATATTAGATGGTTTAAATATTGTATATAAACATCAAAAATCTATTCCATCTAGAAATATTGTAGGAGGTATAATAAAAAAAGAATCTTATTTAGATATTTCTAATATTAGTCATTTTTGTGATAATAATAAAATATCTAAAATTGGTTTTGTTATTGAAAATAATAAAAAATTACGTTATTTAAAATTTAATAAATATAAAATATTATAAAATAATGAGTAAATTATATAATTTATATAAAAAAGTTTTTATAAATAAATTTATGAATAAATTTAATTGTAAATCTATAATGCAAGTACCTAAATTAATTAAAATTGTTATAAATATAGGTTTAAATTTTAAGAATTTTGATAAAAAAAATTTTTCAATTATTATAAAAAATTTAACATTAATTTCTTGTCAAAAACCAATAATAACTAAATCTAAAAAATCTATATCTAATTTTAAGATAAGAAGTAATATGCCTATAGGTTGTAAAGTTACTTTAAGAAAAAAAAATATGTGAAATTTTTTAGATAAATTAATTTTTATTATAATTCCTAGAATTAGAGATTTTAGAGGATTTTCTAAAAAATCAGTTGATATAAATGGTAATTTAAATATAGGTATTAAAGAACATACAATTTTTCCAGAAATAAATTATGAAGAAATTAAATTTATTCATGGTATGAATATATCTGTAGTATTAAATAATTGTGGTTTTGATAAATCATTTTATTTATTTAATAAATTTTTATTCCCTTTTTATAAATAATTGGATATTTTATGACTAAAAAATCTATTATAATTCGTGAAAAAAAAAGAAAGTTTTTGATTAATAAATATTTTAAAATAAGATTAAATTTAAAAAAAAAAATTTCTAGTTCTAAAACTAGTAGTTTTAATAGATGAAAAGCTATTATTAAGTTACAATTATTACCAAGAGATTCTAGTTATATACGTAGCAAAAATAGGTGTGCTATAACAGGTAGACCTCATGGTTTTTTAAGAAAATTTGGTTTAAGTAGAATAAAATTTAGGGAATTTGCTTGTAAAGGTTATATACCAGGATTAAAGAAATCAAGTTGATAATTCTAATTTATATGAGGTAAAATTATGAGTATTCAAGATCCTATAGGAAATATGTTAACTATTATTAGGAATGGTCAAATTGCTAAAAAACATAATATAATAGTTAGTTATTCTAAAATAAAAGAATCAATAATTAAAATATTGTTTAATGAAGGATATATAAAAAAGTATAATTTATTTAAAATTAATAATTTTAAAAAAATTTTGATTTATTTAAAATATTTTTTAAATAAACCTGTAATTAGTGAAATTAAAAGAGTAAGTAAACCTAGTTTAAGGATATATTATAATTATAAAAACTTACCTATTATTTATTCTGGTTTAGGTGTTTTAATAATTTCTACCTCTTTAGGTTTATTAACTAATAAAGAAGCTTATAGATTAAAAGTTGGTGGAGAAATAATTTGTTATATTTTTTAGGATAAAAATGTCTCGTATAGCTAAAAAACCAATTATAGTTTTAAAAAAAATAATAATAAAAATTAAAAATAATTATATTTATTGTATTAAAAAAGATTTAATTATTAAAAACAAAATACCTAATTGTATAAATATAATATTTAATAAAGAAAAAAAATTAATATATTTTAAATTAAAGAAATTAAGTAATAAATTAAATATATTAGGAACTTTTAGATCAATTATTAATAATAATATTATTGGTTTAAATAAAAATTTTAAAAAAAAATTAATTTTAATAGGTATAGGTTATAAAGCTTATATATTAAATAATATTTTAAATTTAAATATTGGTTTTTCTCATATTATAAGTTATAAAATACCTAATAATATTATTATAATTTGTCCTACTTTTAATGAAATAATAATAAAAGGTTATGATAAACAATTAGTTGGTCAGGTTGCTGCTAGAATAAGGTCATATAGACCTCCTGAAAATTATAGAAAAGGTAAAGGTATTCGTTATGTAGATGAACTTGTTCGTATTAAAGAATATAAAAAAAAAACTAAATAATTATATAATAATAAATATGATAAATAAGAAAAAATATCGTTTACGTAGATGTAAAAAATTTCGTTCTAATGTTAAATTTATGAATAAATATCGTTTAGTTGTTTATAAAACTTCTAAACATATTTATGCTCAAATTATTTATTTTAAGAATAATAATTCATTAGTAATTTTATCGTCTTCTACATTAGAAAAATATTTTAAAAATTTAAAAATTTGTAATATTAAAGCTGCTAAAATTATTGGTAAAAATATTGCTTGTAAATGTTTAAAAAGAAATATATTAAATGTAGTTTTTGATAAATCTGGTTTTAAATATCATGGTAGAATAAAAGCTTTAGCTAATAGTGCTCGTAAACATGGATTGTTATTTTAATAAATTTTAGGTTAATAAATTATATGAATAATAATGAGTTATATGAAAAATTAATATATGTTAATAGAATATCTAAAACTGTTAAAGGTGGTAGAGTTTTTTCATTTTCTGCTCTTACTGTTGTAGGAGATAATAATGGTAAAGTAGGTTATGGATATGGAAAAGCTAAAGAAGTACCTTTAGCTATCCAAAAAGCTATTAATAAATCTAAAAAAAATATGATAAATGTTTTAATAAATAAAAAAGGAACTATAAGATATTCTGTTTATGGTAAATATGTTAAAACTAAAATTTTTATTAAACCTGCATGTGAAGGAACTGGAATAATAGCAGGTAGATCAATGAAATCTGTTTTTGAAGCTGCTGGTATAAAAAATATTTTATCTAAATGTTATGGATCTACTAATCCTATAAATGTTATAAAAGCTACTATTATAACTTTATCAAAAATGGATTCTCCTATATATATTGCATTAAAAAGAGGTAAATTTTTAAAAGATATAATATAATAATTTATTAAATATAAAAATAAAAAATTATTTAATTTTATATTAAAATATATTATATTATTAATAAATATACAAATATGTTATAAATTAAAAATGTTATTAATAAATAAATTAAAATTTAATAAAAAATCTAAATTTGTTTCTAAAAGAAAAGGTAGAGGTTCAAGTACAGGATTAGGTAAAACTTGTGGTAGAGGACATAAAGGACAAAAATCTAGATCTGGTTTTAAAATTAAAAAAAATTTTGAGGGAGGTCAAACACCGTTTTATCGTCGTATTCCTAAATTTGGTTTTAATAAAAAATTTAATAAAAAATATAATTTTGAATTACGTTTATGTGATTTAAATATATTAAAAAATAATACTAAGTTAAATATAAAAATATTAAAAGATAAAAAAATTATACCTTACTATGTAAATAGTGTAAAAATTATATTAAATGGTAATTTAAATAAGAAAAATATAATAATTATTGATAATAATATTAAAATTTCTAGTGGAGTTAAAAAGAGATTAAATATTTAACTGATAATTAATTTTATTTTTTAAAATTTTAATTAATAATCATGAACATTAATACAATTATTTTTGGTAATATAGCTAATAATCTTAAAGAATTACAAAATAGAATATATTTTTTTTTGTTTAGTATATTGATTTTACGTATTGGATATTTTATACCAATACCAGGTGTTAAATTATATAATATTAATTATATTTTAAATAAATATAATAATTCTTTTTTATATTTTTTAAAATTATTTTCTAATGGTTCTTTATCATATGCATCAATTTTTATGTTAGGCATTATGCCTTATATATCTTCTTCTATAATAATTCAATTATTTACTATTACTATACCTTATTTTATTAATTTAAATAAAGATGGTATTTATGGTAAATATAAAATAAATAATTATATAAAATATTTAACATTATTTTTATCAATTATACAATCAATATTATTATCTATTTTTATTTTTAAAATTAATATTTTATATAATAAAATTATTATTAATAAATTTATATTTTTAATTACTTCAATATTTAGTTTAATAACTAGTACTATGTTCTTAATTTGATTAGGAGATCAAATTACTGATAAAGGATTAGGTAATGGAATATCAATTATAATTTTTATTAATATTATTTCAAATTTACCTAATTATATATTAAATTTTTTAAGATTATATAATTTTAATATTTTATTTTTATTAAAATTATTTTTTATTTTTATTTTTATATTTTTTATAGTATATTTTATAGTTTTAGTTGAAACATCTCAAAGAAAAATTTTAATACAATATGCTATTAAGAATTATCAAAAAAATAGATATTCTTTTTTAAATCCTGGAAATACATATTTACCTTTAAAAATAAATTTAGCTGGTGTAATGCCTTCTATTTTTTCTTCTAGTATTATGATTTTACCTTCATTTTTTTTTATGTGATTAAATAATAATAATAATTTAATGATTAAAAAGTGATTTTTTTATATAAATATATTTTATTCAAAACAATTATTATATTTAATAATATATTTATTATTTATTGTGTTTTTTTGTTTTTTTTATACTTTATTAGTATTTAATCCTATTGAAATTTCTGATAATTTAAAGAAAATAGGTGCTTATATTCCTAATATTAGACCTGGTGTATTTACTTCAAATTTAATTAGGAAAATAGTTTTACGTTTAACTTTATTTAATTCTATTTATATGTGTATAGTTTGTTTAATACCAGATTTTATTAATGAAATTATGAAAATATCATTTTTTATAAGTGGAACTTCTTTATTAATTGTAGTAGTTGTTATAATAGAGTTAATATTACAAATACAAACTTTATTAATTTCTAGTAAATATTTATCAATTTTAAATAAAACATATTTTTAATATATATTATATGAAAGTTAGAACTTCAGTAAAAAGAATTTGTTGTCATTGTAAAATAGTAAAGAGAAATAGAGTTGTTAGAGTAATATGTATAGATCCTAAGCATAAACAACGTCAAGGTTAATATTATTGATAATTTTTTTTAAATATAAGGTTTAATAAAATGGTAAGAGTAGCAGGTGTAAATATACCTGATAATAAACATGTTATAATATCTTTAACATATATTTATGGTATAGGTAATTTTATTTCTAAAAAAATTTGTAGTAATTTAAATATTGATAGTTTTAAATTAGTTAAAGATTTAAGTAATATTGAATTAGATTTAATTAGAAAAGATATTTACAATTATTTTGTAGAAGGTGATTTAAAAAGACAAGTTATGTTAAATATTAAAAGATTAGTTGATATTAATTGCTATAGAGGTATACGTCATAAAAAAGGTTTGCCTGTAAGGGGTCAAAGAACTAAAAATAATTCTAAAACTTGTAAAAAGAATCGTAAATATATTAAATAATTTTATTAATTGGTTATTTTATGATTAAAAATTTTAATAATAATAAAAAAGTTAAAAAAATTAATAAAAAATTTTTAAATGGAATTGTTTATATACATGCTTCATTTAATAATACTATAATTAGTTTAACTGATTTAAAAGGTAATGTTTTAGGATGAACTACTGCTGGTAGTTCAGGTTTTAAAGGATCTAGAAAATCTACTCCTTTTGCAGCTCAAGTAGCTGCTGAAAAGTGTTCAGATATAATTAAAAGTTATGGAATTAAAAATTTAGAAATTAAAATTAGTGGTCCTGGACCTGGAAGAGATTCTAGTATAAGAGCGTTAAATTTATCAGGTTTTCGTATTATTAATATTAGTGATATTACTCCTATACCACATAATGGTTGTCGTCCTCCTAAAAAAAGAAGAGTATAAATTTTATTTTAAATTAAAAATATGTCTAAATATATAGGTCCTAAATTAAAATTGAGTAGAAGAGAGTGTACTGATTTATTTTTAAAATCTAATATAAGAAATATAGATACTAAATGTAAAATAGATCGTTTACCTGGTCAGCATTATTATAAAAAAAATAGAGTATCTGATTATGGTATTCAATTAAGAGAAAAACAAAAATTAAAAAGAATATATGGAATTTTAGAAAAACAATTTATTAATTATTATCATAAATCTATTAAATCTAAATGTAATGCAGGTGAATATTTATTAAAGTTATTAGAAAGGAGATTAGATAATATAGTTTATAGAATGGGATTTTCTACAACTAGATCTGAGGCTAGACAATTAGTTAGTCATAAATCTATATTAGTTAACAATAATATAGTTAATATACCTTCATATTTAGTAAAACCTAATGATGTTATTAAAATTTGTTCAAGATGTAAAAATCAAATTAGAATTAAAAATGCATTAGATATTTATAATAAAAAAAATAAACCAATATGGTTAGAAGTAAATTTTGATAAAATGGAAGGTATTTTAAAATTTATTCCTGAACGTTCTATGATATTATTTGATATTCAAGAACATTTGATTTTAGAATTTTATTCTAAATAATAATATTAATTTAAATTTTATTTATATAAAAATGTTTGAATTTCCTTATAAATTTTTAAAACCTAAAATTATAGATATTAAAAGAATATCAACCAATTATTCTAAAATAATTTTAGAACCTTTAGAAAGAGGTTTTGGTCATACTATAGGTAATTCTTTAAGAAGAATATTATTATCTTCTATGCCTGGTTATGCTGTTACTGAAGTTGAAATTGATGGTATATTACATGAATATGATGTTAAAGATGGTTTATTAGAAGATATTAGTGAAGTTCTTTTAAATTTAAGAAATTTATATGTAAGAATAAACAATAATGATAAATATGTTTATGTTTATTTAAGTAAAAAAGGTATATGTAATATATCAGCTTCTGATATTTCATATGATGAAAATATTTATATATATAATAAAGATCATGTTATATGTCATTTAACAGATAAAAATTCATCAATTGATATGAAAATTAAAATTGAATTGGGTATAGGTTTTATTTCTTCTTATGATAGAAAGAATTATTTTAAAAATAAAGATAGTTTATTAATTGGTAAATTATTTTTAGATTCATATTTTTCTCCTGTAAGACGTGTATCTTATATAGTTGAGTCAGCTAGATTTAAAGATAGAAATGATTTAGATAGATTAATAATTGATATAAAAACTAATGGTACTTTAGATCCTGAGTTAGCTATAAAGAAGTCTTCAACTATTTTATATGATCAATTAAAATCTTTTATTGAATTAAAAGATAATTTTTCAAATAAAAAGAAGAAAAAGAAAGTAAAATTTAATCCTGAGTTATTATTATCTGTAGATGATTTAGAGCTTACTGTTAGATCTGCTAATTGTTTAAAAACAGAAAATATTAATTATATAGGTGATTTGGTACAAAGAACTGAATATGATTTATTAAAAACACCTAATTTAGGTAAAAAATCTTTAACTGAAATTAAAAATATTTTATCTTTAAAAGGTTTAAAATTAGGAATGAAATTAAAAAATTGACCTCCTAAAAAAATAGATAATAAATAATTGATAAGGTTTAATAAAATATTTATGCGTCATAAAAAAATTGGTCGTAAATTTAATAGAAATAGTAGTCATAGAAAATCTATGTTTAAAAATATGGTTATTTCTTTAGTAAATTTTGAAATAATAAAAACTACTTTATTTAAAGCTAAAGAATTAAGAAGATTTTTTGAACCTTTATTAAATATTTCTAAAAATAATAATTTATTTAATAGAAGAAAATTAATTTCTAAAATAGGTAATAAAAATGTAGTAAATAAGTTATTTTTTATATTGGCACCAAGATTTAAAGATTATAAGGGTGGTTATGTAAGAATATTAAAATGTGGTTTTAGAAAAGGAGATAATGCTCCTATGGCTTATATTGAAATTTTAAATAGAGATTTAGAGTAGTATAAAAGTAATATATAGTTTATAATTAAATATTACATATATTATGTATATATTATTATTTTATTTATTATTAAATTTTGATATTTTGTAATATTTATAAAATTATGATAACTTTTGAAAATTTGATTTTTAAATTATTTAAATATTGAAATAAATTAGGATGTTGTATGATTCAGCCTATTGATATTGAAATAGGTGCAGCAACTTTTCATCCTATAACATTTTTTAGTTCAATAGAAAAATATGATGTTTTTTTTTCATATATACAATTATGTAGAAGACCTATAGATAGTAAATTTGGTAATTTTTTATCTAATAAATTATCACAATATTATCAATTTCAAGTAATAATCAAACCTTCAATTTTAGAAATTCAAGAATTATATATTAATTCTTTAAAATATTTAGGTATTAATTTAAATAATTGTGAATTAAAATTTATAGAAGATAATTGAGAAAATCCTACTTTAGGTGCATATGGTTATGGATGAGAAATATGATTAGATGGTATAGAAATAACACAATTTACATATTTTCAAAAAATGGCTAATATAGATTGTATACCTGTTATAGTTGAAATAACATATGGTTTAGAGAGATTATGTTTATATTTACAAAATATTAATAGTATTTTAAATATAATTTGAAGTAAAATTAATAATAAAGTTATTAAATATAAAAATATTATTAGAAATTCTGAATTTAGTAAATCTATTTATAATTTTTATGAATCAAATATTGATTTTTTAGTAGATTGTATGAATAATTATATGAATGAATCTTTAAATTTATTAAATATAAAAGTTCCATTATTAATAGTTTCTTATGAATATGCTTTAAAAGTTGTAAATATTTTTAATATTTTAGATTCTAAAGAATATTTTTCTCTTTTTGAAAGAAAAAAATATATTTTTAAAATTAGAAATTTATTTTGTAAAATTGCTATTACTAAATTAAAGAATAAAAATTTATATTAAATTTAATTTTTTTTTAAATTATAATATTTATATGAAAAGAAATATTGGAAATTTATTAATAGAAATATATACTGAAGAATTACCTTTAATTAATTTAAAAAGTATAGGTAAGGATTTTCTTAAATATATTATAAAATTATTATCTTTAAATAAATTTAATTATTTAAAAAAGTTTTATTTTATTAGTTTAAGAAGAATTTCTTGTTTAATTTATAATTTAAATTATTACCAAAATTTAAATTTTGATAAGATAAAAATTTATGGTCCTAAAATTAAATTAAATAAAAATTATAATTATTTATATAATGAAAATGTTTTATCATGATGTAAATATAATAATATTAATTTAAATATTTTAAAATATAAAGATATTAATAATAAAAGAAATTTTTATTATATTAAAAATATAAATAAAAAAAATATTTCATATTTTATAAAAAAATTTCTATTTATAATTTTATCTAAATTAAAAAAAAATAATAATTTTATGAGATGAGGAAAAGAAAATTATTATTTTATTAGACCTATTAATAATATAGTTATTATGTTTGATGATAAAGTTATAAAAACTAAAATATTTAATATTAAATCTAATAATATAATTAAAGGTCATAAATTTATTAATAATAAAGATATTTTATTAAATAATGCTATTAATTATTTAAAGTTTCTTAAAAATAAAGGTAAAGTAATTGTAGATTTTTATGAAAGAAAACTTATACTTAATAAGTATATTAATAAAATTTTAAATAAAAATAATTTATTTATAAAAAGAAATAAATTATTTTTTTGTAAATTGATAAATTTATCAGAATATCCTATTGTAAAATTATCAAAGTTTAATAAAAAATTTTTATGTTTACCTTATAAGGTTATATGTCATATATTAAGGCAACAAAATTGTTTATTTACTTTAGATATTAATAATAATTTAAGTAATAAATATTTGTTAATTTTAGATACAAAATTAGATTCTTATAAAAATGTATTATTTAATTATAATAATGTTATAGAATCTAAATTAAATGATACTGTATTTTTGTTTATAAATGATAGAAAAAAATCTCTAATAAATTTTTTACCTGATCTTAAAAAAATAATTTTTTATGAAAATCTTGGTAATTATTTGAATAAAGTAACTAGATTATTATATTTAGCAAAATATATATATAAAAATTTAAATTTAAATTTAGATATAAATATATTATATAATTGTATAATTTTATGTAAATGTGATTTATCAACTTTATTATGTAAAGAATTTAATGAATTAAAAGGTTTTATAGGTATGTATTATTATAATTTAGATAAAAAAGATAATAATATCTCTTTAATAATAAAACAACATTATTATCCTAAAAATTTTAATGATAATGTACCTAATAATATATATAGTTATATAATATCTTTATGTGATAAATTAGATACTTTAATAGGAATATCATCATTAAAAAATTTTTATTATATTAGTAAAAGTAATGATCCTTATGAATTAAGAAGACTATCTTTATGTATAATAAAAATTATTTTGTTTAAAAATATTGATTTAAATTTATTTAAATTAGTTAAATATATATTTAAACTATTTAAATATAGTAATATTCTAAATAAAAAAATAAAAAATTTTGTTTTAATTATTAATTTTATATTTAAGCGTTGTTTTATATATTTTTTAAAATTAGGATATAATAAATTATTAATTAATTCTTTTATTAGTATAAATTTATTTAATATTTTAGAAATTAAAAATAGGATGGATTTCATATTATTTTATAAAAATAATATGAATTATGAATTTAAATATATTTTATTTATAAATAAAAGATTAAAAAATATTATTAATATTAATAAATTATTATTAAAAAAATTTAATTTTTTAGATTTAAAATATAAAAAAGATATAGATTTATTTAATAGTTATAAAATATTTTTATATCAGGTTAATAAATACATTTATAATAAAGAATATAATTATTTATTTAGAATTTATTATGATTTTAGTTTTAAAATAGATTATTTTTTAAATAATACTAAAATATATAATAATAATATTTTATTAAAACATTATAGATTAATTATTTTAAAAAAAATTTTTTTATTATTTCTTAAATTTATGGATTTTTCATATATATATAATATTTATTTAAAATAATATTAATTATATATTTTATATATTATACCTCCTCCTAAACATATTTCTTTTTTATAAAATACTGCACTTTGTCCTGGAGTTATTGCAAATATTCTTTTTTGAAGAATAATTTTAATTTTATTTTTTTTTAAAAAAAGTATTTTACATTTTGTTAATTTTTGTTGATATCTAGTTTTTACTTTACATTTTAATATTTTTTTTTTATTTTTTATATGTATAAAATAAATTTTTTTTAATATAAAAATTTTATTATATAATTTTTTATTATTTTTTTCACATACTATTAGTTCATTATTATTTTTATTTTTTTTTAATACATATAAAGGTTTGTTATAATTTATTTGTAAATTTAAGTTTTTTCTTTGACCTATTGTGTATAAAAATAGTCCTTTATGTATACCTATTATTTTTTTATCTTCTTTTTTTATAATTTTACCTATTTTTTTTTTTATATATTTTCTTATAAATAAATTATATTTTTTTTTTCCTATAAAACATATTCCTGTTGAATCTTTTTTGTAAGCATTAGGTAAATTTAAATTTATAGCTATTTTTCTAATATTAGTTTTTTTATAATTTCCTAAAGGAAATAAACATTTTTTAAGTTGTTTTTGATTAATATTATATAAAAAATAGCTTTGATCTTTTTTTTTATCTATACCTTTTAATAGTAGAAATTTATTTTTTTTATTATATTTTCTTACATAATGTCCTGTAGATATAAAATCTGATTTTAATATATTAATTGAAAAATTAATAAATAATTTAAATTTAATTTCTTTATTACATAATATATCAGGATTTGGATTTTTAGATTTTTTTAATTCTTTTAAAAATTTTTTAAATACTTTATTTCAATATTCATATGATAAATTAATTTTTATTAATTTTATTTTAAATATTTTACATACTTTTATACAATCTTTAATATCTTTTTTTATTTCACATTTATTAGATTCTCAACATTTAATAAATACGCATTTTATTTTATATCCTAATTGTTTTAATATCCATATAGTAACAGATGAATCTACTCCTCCTGATAAACCAATTATTACTTTATATATTTTAATTATCTTTTTATTTTTCATTTTATTTTATTATATTTATTATAATTAATATTTTTGTTTATAATTTATTTAAAATATTTTATAATTTTATATATTAATTAAATATTTTTTTATTTAAATATTTAATTTATTAAAATAATTAATTTATATATAATATTAATAAATAATTTTATTATATATAAATATAATATAATATATTAATAATATTAAAATTTATGTTAAATATAAATCCTACTAAAACTAATAGTTGAAAAAAATTATTAAATCATTTTAATAATATTAAAAATAAAAATATAATAGATTTTTTTAAAGAAGATATAAATAGATTTAATAAATTTTCTTTTTTATTAAATAAAAATATTTTAATAGATTTTTCTAAAAATATATTAAATAATAAAACTATTAATTTATTTATAGAATTATTAAATGAAATTAATTTTAATAATTATTTATCATTAATGCTTAATGGTGAAATATTAAATATAACAGAAAATAAATTTGTTTTAAATTTTTTATTGAGGGATATAAATAATTATTTTATTAAAAATAAAAACATTAAATCACATTTGTTAAAAGAAAAAAAAATTATAGATAATAATTTAAATAAAGTTGAATTATTTACTAATAATATATTAAAAGGAAAATGATTAGGTTTTAATAAAAAAAAAATTATTAATATTGTTAATATAGGTATAGGAGGTTCAGATTTAGGTCCTAGAATGATAATCAAAGCATTAAATTTATATAAAAATAGTAATATTAATATGTTTTTTGTTTCTAATATTGATATTGATGATATTTATAATGTTTTAATTAATATATCTCCTGAAAATACTATATTTATAGTATGTTCTAAAAGTTTTAGTACTCAAGAAACTATATTAAATTTTAATATAGCTAAAAAATGAGTTTTAGATTATTTTGATAATAATATATTTGCTTTAAATAATCATTTTATTATTATTACTAGTAATTATATAAAAGCTAAAGAATTTATTTTAAATCATAATAATATTTTTGTTGTTTCTGATTGAGTAGGTGGTAGATTTTCATTTTGTTCTGCTTTTGGTTTATCTATATCTTTATATATAGGTTTTAAAAATTTTAAAAAATTATTATTAGGAGCACATTTTATTGATAAACATTTTTTTTTTAGTAAATTAAACATGAATATACCAATATTATTAGCAATAATAAATATTTGATATAATAATTTTTTTCAATTTAAAAATGAATTAGTTTTAGTTTATAATGAAAAATTATCTTTTTTACCTTTATATTTACAACAATTATTTATGGAATCTAATGGTAAAAATATTGATCGTAATGGAAATATTATTAAAGATTATAATACTTCTTCAATTATATGAGGTGGTTTAGGTACTTGTTGTCAACATTCTTTTTTTCAATTATTACATCAAGGTACAAATATTATACCATGTGATTTTATTATTGAATGTTGTTTTAAAAATAATATTTATAATTCTTATTATAAATTAGTATCAAATTTAATATCTCAATCTCAATGTTTAGCTTTTGGAGATAATATCCTATTAAATGTAAATAGTTCAAAAGATAAAAATTTAAATTATAAATTTAATAAATTTTTTGGTAATAGACCTAATAATGTTTTTTTAATAAAAAAAATAAATCCATATAATTTAGGTACTTTAATAGCTTTATATGAGTATAAAATGTTTGTACAAGGTATAATATGAAATATTTGTAGTTTTGATCAATTAGGAGTAGAATTAGGTAAGAGAGTTTCTAATTTAATATATCCTTTAATTAAAAAAAATAATTTAAATTTTAATAAAGAAATAAAAAAAAATAAAATTTTTTTAGATAGTTCTACTTTAAATTTAATTAAGGTATTTAAAAAATTTAATGATAAAAGATAAATTTAGTTAAATTTTTTATATTATAATAAGGAATAATTTTAATTATGGTTAATAAAAAATCATCTAAAAAAAGAATATTAGTAAATAAAAAAAGAAATAAAATAAACAATATAAAAAAATCAATAATAAAAACATATATAAAAAAATTTAAATTTTATATAGAGAAAAAAAATAAAAACAAATCTATTAAAATATATCGTATTTTACAATCTAAATTAGATAAATTTAGTTGTAAGGGTTTTATACATATTAATAAAACATCTAGATATAAATCTAATTTATTTAAATTATTTAAAAAATTATATTAATTATTAATATTTAATAATTAATATATTTTATTAATTAAATATTTATTTTATTAAATATAATTTTTTTATTAAATTTTTTATATTTTTATATTATTTTAATAAATTCTATTTAATTTTTTAAAATATTTATATTATTTAAATTAAATAATTTAATTAATTAAATAATATTAATTATATAATTTTAAAATTTATTTTATTTTTTTATATATTTATATATTTTTGTTAAATAATTAAATTTTTTTACTGATATATTTCTAATTCTTTTATTTATATTTATTTTAAAATTTTTTATTTTATTTATATTTATAATATTTTTAATATTATTATATAGTTTTCTATTTTTTTTTATAAAACAATTATTTATAATATGATTTAATATTATAAAGTTAACTTTATTTTTTTTTTTAGGTTTTAACATAATTAATGTTGAATTAACTTTAGGTTTTGGAAAAAAATTTTTTTTATTTATTTGATAAATTATTTTAATCTTATAATAAGTTTGTATTAATATACTTATTTTACAATATTTTTTAGTATTTTTTTTTGATATTAAACATTGTGCAAATTCTTTTTGTACTAAAATAAATATATTTTTAATATATTTTATATTTTTTATAAATTTTATTATTAATTTTCTAGAAATATTATATGGTATATTACCAAATATTCTAATTTTTTTTTTAAATTTTTTAAAATATTTTTTAAGATTAAGATATAATATATTTATATTTAATAATTTAATTTTATTAATAATATTATTATTGATTTTTTTAATTATATCTTTGTCAATTTCTATTGCTATAATATTACGATTATATTTTAGTATTTCTTTAGTTAATTGTCCAGTACCACATCCTATTTCTATAAATAATTCTTTTTTTTTTGGTTTAATATATTTTATAATTTTTTTTATTATTTTTTTATTTTTTAAAAAATTTTGACCTAAATATTTTTTTAAAATTATCATTTAATATTTTATTTTATATTTAAATTTTATTTAAAAATTTTTTTTTATATTTTTATTATTTAATTAAAATAATTTTATTTTTAATTATTTAATTAAAATAAATATTTGTTTATATTATTAAATATTATTATATTTATTTTATTTTTGTAATTTTTATATTTTATTTATTTATTAATAATTTTAAATTATTTATTTATTTATTTTTTTAAAATTATATAAATTTTCTATTTTCTCCTTTTTTGTATAAATTTATGAAACATCTTTTACATATTTTTAAATTATTTATTAATTTTTTTTTATAATGTCAGCATCTTAAACATTTAATTCCATTAAATTTTTTACATTTTATTTTGAAATTAAATTTATTTTTATTTTTATATATTTTAATTTTTAATTTAGATGTAATAAAAAAGTATTTTAGTTCATTTTTAAATATTTTAATTTTATTAAAAAATTTAATATTTAAATAAATTAATGTATATGTTTCTAAAGATGAATTAATTTTTTTATTAGATTTAATTTTTTCTATAATTTTATTAAATTTTTTTTTAATTATTATTAATTTTTTTCATATTTTATTTTTTAAAATATTATTATTATTTTTATATTTGTATAAAAATTTATTATAGAAAGTTTCTATATATATAGATTTTGATTTTTTTCTAGGTATATATTTAAATATTTCTTCAGATGTAAATGTTAATATTGGTGCTATTCATTTATTTAATGTTTCTAAAAGTATAAAGAATGTAGTTTGTGCACTATAAACAGGTAAAGTATTTTTTTTTATTATATATTTTCTATCTTTTATAATATCAAAATATATTGAACTTAAATAATAATTAAAGAAGTGTATTATAATTTTAATTATTTTATAAAATTTAAATTTATTATATAAATTTATAATTTTAATTTGATATTTTATAGCTTTATTTATTATTCATTGATCTATTAAAATCATTTTTTTTGGTTTAATAAAATTATTTTTAATATTAAATTCATTTAAATTTGATATTAAAAATTTAAAAGTATTTCTTATTTTTCTATATAATTCAGTAGTTCTTAATATATTTTCATTGGATATATTAATATCTTTAAAAAATTTATTAGATGATATTAATAATCTTATAATATCAGCTCCATATTTATTTATTAATTCTTTTATATCTATGTAATTTTTTTTAGATTTAGACATTTTATTTCCATGTTTATCTAAAACAAATCCGTGACTTAATATTTTTTTATATATAAAATTTTTATTTATTATAGTATTAATTATTAAAGATGACATAAATCATCCTCTGTATTGATCTATACCTTCAATAATAATATCAATTTTATTATTTTTTATATTTTTTCTTAAACCAAAAATTGTTGATCCTGAATCAAATCATACATCTAATACATCATTACTTTTTTTATAAATTTTATATTCTTTTTTTAAAAAATTTTTTAAATTTATATTTAATCAATAATCAGGGCCATATTTTTTAATTTTTTTATATATATGTTTCATTAATTTATATGTTTTAGGATGTATTTTTTTAGTTTTTTTGTTTATAAATATAGGTATAGGTACACCTCAATAACGTTGTCTTGATATACACCAATCTGGTCTATCAATTATCATTTTTTTTATTTTTTTATATCCCCAGATAGGTATTCATTTAATTTTTTTTATTGTATTTAATAATTTATTTTTTATATTATTTTTATTAAGTTTTATAAATCATTGATTATTAGATCTTATAATAATACATTTGTTATGTCTTGTACAAAATGGTAATTTATGTATTATTTTTTTTTCATATAATATTTTATTATGTTTTTTTAAATATTTTATTATTAATTTTTGTCCTTTTTTAATTGAACAATTTTCTAAATTTTTAATATATTTATATTTAATAAATTTTCCATATTTATTAATTATATTTTTACTTTTTATATTATATTTTTCACAAATATTGTAATCTTCTTCTCCATGTGATGAAGATAAATGTACTATACCTGTACCTATTATAGAATTTATATATTTATTTTTTAGTATAGGAACTTTTTTTTTTGATATAGGATGATATACATAATATTTTGTTAAAATTTTTCCTTTAATTTCAATTATTTTTTTTATTCTAATGTTTATCTTTTTACAAAAATATTTTAATTTTTTTTTTATTATTATAATTATATTTTTATTTATTTTTATTAAAGAGTATGTATATTTAGAATTTACAGATATAGCACAGTTGGCAGGTATTGTTCATGGAGTTGTAGTTCATGTTATTAATTTAATTTTTTTATATATTTTATAATTTTTAATATTTAAATTAAGTAAAAATTTATTTATATTATATAAATTAAATGTAAAGTATATTGTTTTTGATTTTTTTTTTTTATATTTTATTTCTGATTCTGATATTGATGATTTACAAATAGTACATCAATTAATTGGTTTTTTTTTTCTTATTAATAAATTAAGTTTTAAAAATTTACTTAATATTTTAATTGTATTAGATATTATATTATAATCCATTGTTTTATAATAATTTTTTCAATCTGCTAAAATACCTAATCTAATAAATTCTTTTTTTTGTATATTAATTTGCTTTTTAACATATAAATAACATTTTTTTTTAAATTTTTTTATATTTGTATTACAATTTAATTTTTTATTATTATTTTTTTGTATTTTTAATTCTATTGGTAAACCATGACAATCTCATCCAGGTATATATTTAATATTATAATTCATTAATAATTTATATTTCAAAATTATATCTTTTATAATTTTATTTAGTGCATGACCTAAATGTATTTTACCATTTGCATAAGGAGGTCCATCATGTATTATGAATATTTTGTTTTTGTTTTTATATTTTTTTATTAATTCATATAAATTATTTTTTTTTCATATTTTTAGTATTTTTTTTTCTTTTATTGGTAAATTTGCTTTCATAGGAAAATTTGATTTAGGTAAATTTATAGTATTTTTATAATTAATAATTTTATTTTTCATTTTATTTTTTATATTTATAAATATAATAAATATTTTATCATTTTTATTTATATATAAAAATTTTAATTTATTTATTTTATATTTTAAAATATTTTATTTTAATAGTTGATATTATTAAGTAAGTATATATATATCATATATATATATTTTAAAATATTATGAGGTTTAAAATGAGTAAAATTATTGGTATAGATTTAGGTACTACTAATTCTTGTGTTGCTATTATGGAAGGTAATAAACCTAAAGTAATAGAAAATTCTGAAGGTGATCGTACTACTCCTTCAATTGTAGCATATACTCAAGACAATGAAATTTTAGTTGGTCAGCCAGCTAAAAGACAAGCTATTACAAATTCTAAAAATACTTTTTTTGCTATAAAAAGATTAATGGGTCGTAAATTTACAGATTCTGAAGTTCAGAGGGATGTAAATATTATGCCATATAAAATTGTTTCTTCTAATAATGGTGATGCTTGAATAGAATTAAATAATAATAAAATAGCTCCTCCTCAAATTTCAGCAGAAATTTTAAAAAAGATGAAAAAGACTGCTGAAGATTATTTAGGTTATAAAATAAATGAAGCAGTAATAACAGTTCCTGCTTATTTTAATGATGTTCAACGTCAAGCTACTAAAGATGCAGGAAAAATAGCTGGTTTAGAAGTTAAAAGAATAATTAATGAACCAACTGCTGCTGCTTTAGCTTATGGATTAGATAAATTAAAAAGTAATAGTATTATTGCTGTATATGATTTAGGTGGAGGTACTTTTGATATTTCTATTATAGAAATAGATAATGTAGATGGAGAAAAAACATTTGAAGTTTTATCTACAAATGGAGATACTCATTTAGGTGGTGAAGATTTTGATAATAAAATAATTAATTATTTAGTTTCAGAATTTAAAAAAGATTATAATATTGATTTATCTAATGATTCTTTAGCTATGCAAAGATTAAAAGATTCATCAGAAAAAGCTAAAATAGAATTATCTTCTTCAAATCAAACTGAAATTAATTTACCTTATATTACTGCAGATAAGTCTGGTCCTAAACATTTAAATATTAAATTAACTAGAGCTAAATTAGAATCTTTAGTAGAAAATTTAATTATTAAGTCTATTAATCCAGTAAAAATAGCTTTAAAAGATGCTAATTTAGATATTAATAAAATTAATGAAGTTATTTTAGTAGGTGGTCAAACTAGAATGCCTATGGTTCAAAAAAAAGTTTCAGAGTTTTTTAATAAAAAACCTAAAAAAGATGTTAATCCAGATGAAGCAGTTGCTATAGGAGCTGCTGTACAAGGTGGAGTTTTATCAGGTGAAGTTAAAGATGTTTTATTATTAGATGTTACACCTTTATCTTTAGGTATAGAAACTATGGGTGGAATAATGACTACATTAATAAATAAAAATACAACTATACCTACTAAACATAGTCAAGTTTTTTCAACTGCAGAAGATAATCAATCAGCTGTTACTATACATGTATTACAAGGTGAACGTAAAAGATCAAAAGATAATAAATCTTTAGGTCAATTTAATTTAGATGGTATACAACTTGCTCCAAGAGGTATTCCTCAAATTGAAGTAACATTTGATATTGATGTAGATGGTATTTTACATGTTTCTGCTAAAGATAAAAATACTGGTAAAGAACAAAAAATAACTATTAAATCTTCTTCTGGATTAAATGAAGATGAAATAAAAAAAATGATTAAAGATGCTGAGTTAAATTCTGAAATTGATCGTAAATTTGAAGAATTAATTCAAACTAAGAATCAAGCAGATCATTTAATACATACTACTAAAAAACAAATTGAAAATATTAAAGATAAAATTTCATTAGAAGATAAAAATAATATAGAATCTTTATTAATTAAATTAGAAGATAGTTGTAAAAATGATAATAAATCTGATATAGATAATTATATGCAACAAATAATTACATTATCTAGTAAATTTGCTAACATTAATAATAATGTTAATAATAATAATAATAATAAAAAAGATGATACTGTAGTAGATGCTGAATATGAAGAGGTTAATAAAAATAATAATAAAAAATAATTTTATAATATTATTTTAAAAAGGTATATATGCAAAAAAAAGATTATTATAAAATTTTAGGTATATCTAAAAATGCTAATTTATCAGAAATTAAAAAAGCTTATAAAAAATTAGCTATTAAATATCATCCTGATAGAAATCAGGGTAATAAATATTATGAAGAAAAATTTAAAGAAATAAAAGAAGCTTATGAAATATTAAGTAATGATAATAAAAGATCAATGTATGACCAATATGGTCATTCAGCTTTTAATAATTCTTCTGATGATAGTTTTACATCTAGTTTTACATCTTCTGGAGATTTTGGTGATATTTTTGGTGATGTTTTTGGTGATATTTTTGGTACTAAAAGAAGTAAAAATAGATCCTCTTCAAATAGAGGATCAGATATAAAATATAATTTGATTATTAATTTAGAGGATGTTATATATGGTATTTCTAAGAAAATTAGGGTAAATATTATACAAAAATGTAGTTTATGTTTTGGTACTGGATGTAGAACAGGTTATAAAAAAGTTTTATGTAATGTTTGTAAAGGTTCAGGAGATTTAAAGATTAAACAAGGTTTTTTTACTGTTCAACAAACTTGTCCTAATTGTAATGGAGAATGTTATATAATAAATAATCCATGTTATATTTGTAAAGGAGAAGGTGTTGAGAGATGTATGAAAGATATTTTAATTAAAATACCTGCAGGGGTTAATAATAATGATAAAATTAGGTTAGTTGGTAAAGGTAATTTAGGTGCTTTTGGAAAGAACCCTGGAGATTTATATATATGTATTAAGTTAAGAAAACATGATATTTTTGATAGAGATGGTAATGATTTATATTGTAAAATTCCAATTAATTTTACTATAGCTGCATTAGGTGGAAAAATTGAAGTTCCAACTTTAGAAGGAAATATAAACTTAAAAATACCACCTGAAACACAAACTGGTAAAATATTTAGGATAAAAAATAAAGGTATAAAATCATTTAAAAACAATATTAAAGGTGATTTATTATGTAAAATTTATATAGAAACTCCTGTAAATCTTAATGAATATCAAAAAAAATTATTATATAATTTAAATTTTAGTTTAGATAAAAATAATAAGGAAAATAATAATCCTAAATCAAAAAATTTTTTTGATAAAGTTAAAATTTTTTTTAAAAATTTTACTAGATAATTTTTTTATATATAGGAAATTTTTTACATATATTTATTATTTTATTTTTAATTTTTTTTATTATTTTTATATTTTTAATATTTTTTAATGTTTTACATATTAGTTTTGCTATATATGAAGAAGTTTTTTCTTTTATTCCACGTTTTGTTATAGCTGCTGTACCAATTCTTATTCCAGATGTTTCTAATGAATTTTTTTTATCATCTGGAATATAATTTTTATTTACTGTAATATTAACTTTATTAAGTATTTTTTCAGCAGTATGACCAGAAATATTTTTATTTTTTAAATTAATTAAAAATAAATGGGTTTGTGTTTTTCCTGAAACTATTTTAAAATTATTTTTTTTAAAAACTTTTGTCATATATTTTGCATTTTTTAATATCTGTTTTTGATATTTTATAAAATTTTTATTTAATGCTTCTTTAAAACATATAGCTTTTGAAGCTATAATATGCATAAGTGGTCCTCCTTGGGTACCTGGAAATATTGATTTATTAATTTTTTCATATAAAGATTTATTATTTATACTTGATAATATTATACCTCCTCTAGGACCAGCTAAAGTTTTATGTGTTGTTGAAGTTACTATATGTGCATATTTAATAGGATTAGGATATAAATTAGCTGCTACTAAACCAGCAATATGTGACATATCAACTAATAAGTAACTATTATTTATATTTGATATTTTTCTAAATTTTTTTCAGTTACATATTTTTGAAAATGATGAAAATCCTGCTATTATTAATTTTGGTTTATATTTTATAGCTAATAATTTTATTTCTTTATAGTTTATATTTTCTTTTTTATTTAATTTATAAAAAATAGAATTATATATTTTACCTGATATATTTATTTTTGAACCATGTGTTATATGACCACCATGTGATAATTTCATAGCTAATATAGTATCTCCTGGTTTTAAAATAGCATTATATACTGCAAAATTTGCTTGTGAACCTGAATGTGGTTGTACGTTAACATATTTAGCTTTAAATAATTTTTTTGCTCTTTTAATTGCTATATTTTCTATTTTATCTATATATTTACATCCTCCATAATATCTTTTTTTATAATATCCTTCTGCATATTTATTAGTTAATATAGATCCTTGAGCTTTTAATATATTTTTACTTACATAATTTTCTGAAGCTATTAAATTAATAGTATTTTCTTGTCTTCTTTTTTCTAAATTAATTAATTTATGTATTTTTTTATCTAATTTCATGTTTTATTTTTTTATTTTTATAAAAATTATTTTTTTATTTATATTTATATAATTAATTTTAAAAATTTTATTAATATATTTTTAAATTAATTATAAAATTTATTTTAATATTATATATATTATAATAATATGTTAATTTAAATTTATTTAAAATATTTTAAATATTTTTTTTTATATATAATATTTTTATTAAATTATAATTAATATTTAATATATTATATTTTTTATAAATTTTATTAATATTAAATTATTAAATTTTTATTATTTATATATTTATTTATAATTTTAATTATATATTTAGATTTAGGGTAAATTATTTTAATTTTATTAATATAATTAATATTAAATAGTTTTATTATTTTATATTTAGTTTCATATTTATTAACTATAATTTGTTTATTTTTTATTTTATTTAAATATTTATTAAGATTTATAAGTTTTGTTTTTTTTAAATATAAAAATTTATTTTTTTTAAATATATAATTATAAATATGATTTATATCATTATAAATTAAAATATTAATTATATTTTTTTTGTTTTTTTTTTTTGAGAAATAATTTTCTGATATTATTAATTCTGTTTTTATTTTTATTATTTTTAATTTTTTATATTTTAAATTAAATGTTTTACATATAATTGATGATATTCTTATACCCATTAAACTACCTGGTCCTTTATTATAAGCTAAATATTTAATTAAATTTATTTTAATATTATTTTTTTTTATTAATTTAAATATTAATATAAGTATGTATTTACTATTTGTTTTTTTTGTATATTTATATTTATTAAATATTTTATTATTATAAAATATAGAAATAGAACATAGTTCTGTAGATGATTCTATAGCTAGAATATTATTCATTTTTTATATTGTAATTATAAATGTAATTTATTTTATTAAATTTATAATATATTATATTAATAAATAAATTATTTATAATATTTTATTTTTTGTATTTTATATAAAAATATTTAAATTATATATTTTATATTTTTAAAAAGTTATAATTTTATATATTTTAATTAATATTTTAAAAAAAAATAAATTTATGATTAAATCTATTAAAGGAATGAAAGATTATATTCCTAATGATGTTATTATTTATCAATATATAGAAAAAAAATTTAGAACAATAATAAATAATTATTCTTTTAATGAAGTCAGATTTCCTATATTAGAAAGAACTTCTTTATACAATAAAGATTTTTTTAGAAATAATTTATTTTTAAAACAAATGTATAATTTTTATGATAAAAATAAATTAAATATTAGTTTAAGACCTGAAGGTACTATGAGTTGTGTAAGAATGTATTTAGAAAATAAATTATTTAATATTTATAATTTTAATAAATTATGATATATAGGACCAATGTTTAGATATGAAAATCCCCAAAAAGGTAGATTAAGACAATTTTATCAGATTGGATTAGAAATATTTGGTGATTCAAATATAAGTTCTAATTTAGAATTAATATTAATTATTAATAGATTATTAGATAAATTAAATATTAAAAATTTATTTATTTTAGAAATTAATTCTATAGGTACTTTATATGATAGATTAAATTATATTAAAAATTTAAATTATTTATTAAATAAAAAAGATTATTTTATAAAAGATAAAAAAATTATAAAATTTGATTTTGATATTTTTAGAAAATTAGATAATAATGATGAAGATTATATTAATTTTATTAAAAAATTTCCTGGAATTATTAATTTTTTAAATAGTAAATCATTAATTAATTTTAAAAATTTGTGTAATTATTTAAATAAATTTAATATAGATTTTGTAATTAATAAAAATTTATTTAGAGGATTAGATTATTACAATGATGTTGTTTTTGAGTGAAAGTATAAATTTTGATCATCTCAAAATACTATTTGTGCTGGTGGTAGATATGATTATTTAATTAAAAATTTATATAATTTAAATATTCCGTCTGTAGGATTAGCTTTAGGATTAGATAGATTAGTTTTAATTTTGAAAGAAAATAATAAATTAATTAGTAATATAAATAAAAATATTGATATATATATAGTATCTTACTATAATAGTAAGACTATGTTATTAGGTTTTTCTATATTTGAGAGAATTTTAAATTCTGATTTATATTTTTTAAATATTTATCATAATTACTTTAAATATACAAATTTAAGTAAAATTATTATAAGAGTTTTAAAATTAAAATGTAAATTATTAATAATAATAGGTAAAAGAGAATTTAATAATAAAGTTATTACTATTAAAGATTTATATTTTAATAATCAGTTTATTATTTCTAATAAAAAAAACATAGTTTCTTTTATAAGTAATTTATTGAAAATAAATTAAGATTTAATTTTTTAAATTTTTTGTTTTTTATAAAAATATTATGTTTATAATATCTTTAATAGGAAGTTTAAAAGTTGGTAAAACTAGTTTATTTAATGTATTAATAAATAATAATTGTTTTTTAAATATTAATAATATATTTGATTATAATTATGGTTTAAAATATTTTAGAAATAAATTTTTTATTTTTATAGATAATATTAATTTTGATAATTTTAATAAAAAGAATTTTAATAATAAAGATATTTATTTTAGTTTATATAAAAAATTTATATTTAATTTAAAAAATTCTGATTTAGTTTGTTGATTAGTAGATTCTACAATTAATTTTTTAGATAAAGATATTTATTTTTATAAATATATACTAAAAAAGTATAATAAAAATATTATTTTAATTTTAAGTAAAACAGATTTATTAAAAATTGATTATAAGTTTATTTTATATAAATTTTGTTCTTTAGGTATTAAAAATATATTTAATATATCTATATATAAAAGAAGTTCTATAGAAAATTTATTAAATAATTTATATTTAATATTATTTAAAAATTTTAAAGATAATATTAATTTTAAATATTTTTTGAAATTTTGTTTAAATTTAAATAAATATAATGAATTATATAATTTATATTTATTAAAAAATAATAATAAAAATTTAAATTTTAAAAATATTAAAATTATTATTTTAGGTAAAACAAATGTAGGTAAATCTACTTTTTTAAATAATATTTGTAAATGTAATTATTCTTTTGTATCTAATATACAAAATACTACGAAAGAATTTATTTTCTATAATTTTATATTTAATAATATTAAAATTTTAATTTCTGATTCACCTGGTATTAGTAAAAATTTTTTTAATAAACATTATTCTTTTATAAAATTTTTTAAAAAAATTAATATTTTTAATGTTATATTATTTATAATAGATATTAATAAAGGATTAACTAAATATGATTTAGGAATGATTAAATTTTTATTAATTAAAGGTAAAATATTATTTATTATTTTTAATAAATGTGAAAAATTAAATAGTATAGATAAGTTAAAACATAGGAAATATATTATAAAAAAGTATGGTTTTATTAAACATATTTTTATATTTTTTATTTGTGCTTTAAATTTAAAAAAAAATTTTTTGTTTAAATTATTTAAATTAATTATTAAATATTATAATAAAATTTTTAATTCTAATATTAGTACTTATAAAATAAATAAAATATTAAAATTAGCTTTAGAGAATTTTAGTGAAAATAATAGTTTCAATAATTTAATCAAATTAAAATATGCACATATAGGAGGTTATGATCCTTTTACTATAGTTATACATGGTAAAAGAGTTAATTATATAAATTTATCTTATAAAAATTATTTAATTAATTTTTATACTAGATCTTTAAAATTTTTTGGATATAAAATTAATATTAAATTTAAAGAATGTAATAATCCTTATATTAAAAAAATATATAAAAGTAGATAATATTATGAAATTTGATAATCGCTATTTTATTTATTATTTTAAAATAGAGGAAAGTCTGGACTCCATAGGACATAATGCCAGATAACATCTGGAAAAATATATTTATTTATATTTTATATATATTTTATGAAAAGTGCAACAGAAAATAACCGCCTATTTATAATTTATAGGTAAGGGTGAAAAAGTATTTTAAAAAAATACTATATATTATAGTAATATAATATATGTGTAAACTCCATTAGGAGCAAAGCTAAATTTTAATATTTAATATATTAATTTTAATTAATTAAGTTATTTAAAATTAAACAATATATAGTCCATATATATATATTTAAAATATTATGGTAAGCTGCTTGAGCTAATAAGCGATTATTAGCCTAGATGAATGATTATCTTATTTAATTTAATTTAAATAAACAGAATCCGGCTTATAAATTTCATTTTTATTATTTTTTATTATTGAATATATTAATAATATTTTTTATTTTAATTAAAATATTATTTATTTTTTTAATATTATATATAAAAAATATTTGTATTATTAATAATATAAATATATATAATAATATTATTTTTTTAATAAAAAATTTAATATAATTTATTTTATATATTTTATTTAATAAAATAAAAATAAATAAATTATTTATTATTAAAAATATTATTATTGTTGTTAAATAAAATAGTATTATTGTTAGTATTATTTTTTTACTAATTTTATTTATTTTTATTTTAAAATTATTTATTCTATAATTTATAAAATTTAGTATTATATGATTTTATTATTTTTTTACTAATTTTATTTATTTTTATTTTAAAATTATTTATTCTATAATTTATAAAATTTAGTATTATATTTTTTATATTTAAAAAATTTTTATTAATCATTGTTATTTATATACTAATTTAGTGATATATTATATATTATATTAATTAAAAATTTTGGTAAATTAAAATATTTATTTAAATTTAATTATGTTAAAAATATTTAATACTTTATCTAAAAAAAAAGAAGAATTTATTCCTCATTTAAAGAATAATATTAATATTTATGTTTGTGGTGTTACTATATCTGATTATTGTCATATAGGACATGGTAGAACTTTTTACTTTTTTGATATATTAATTAAATATTTAAGATATTTAGGATATAATTGTAATTATATAAGAAATATAACTGATATTGATAATAAATTAATAATTAAGTCTAATAAAGAAAATATTTCTTTAAAAGAATTATCAAATAAAATGATTAATTCTATGCATATTGATTTTAATAGATTAAATTTAAGTTGTCCTAATTTAGAACCTAAAATTACTGATAATATTAATGTTATTATTTTATCTATAAAAAAATTATTTAAAAATGATTATGCTTATATAGATAAAGAAGGTAATGTATTATTTTCTTATAAAAAATTTAATAATATATATAAATATAGTTTTTTTAAAAAAAATAATAATATAATTAAACAAAATAATAATTTTATTTTATGAAAATTAAATAAAAAAAATGATTTAAATGGTTGAAGTTCTCCTTGAGGTTTTGGTAGACCTGGTTGACATATAGAATGTTCTGTAATAAGTAATAAATATTTAAATAATATAATTGATATACATGGTGGTGGATCAGATTTAATTTTTCCACATCATGAAAATGAATTAATTCAATCTAAATGTTTATTTAATATTAATTATAATATAAAATATTGAATGCATACTGGGTTAGTAATTTATAATAAATATAAATTATCAAAATCTAATAATAAAAATTTTTTATTATATAAATTATTAAATGAATATTTTCCTGATGTAATTAAATATTATTTATTATCTAAGCATTATAGAAAAAATTTAAATTTTAGTATTAAAATTTTAAATATTTATAAAAAATCTATATATAAATTATATTTAGGTATACATGATTTAGATTTAAATATAAAATTCAATAAAAGTGATATTTTATTTTTTAATTATTATGATAATATTTTTTTAGATTATATGAATGATGATTTAAATATTTCAGGTGTTCATAAATTATTATTTTTAATGTTATCTGAAATTAATAAGTTTAGAAGTAAAAAATTTATTTTAGCTAGTAAATTAGCTATAAGAATGAAATTTTATGCTAGTTTTTTGGGTTTATTACAATATGATACTAAATATTTTTTAAGTAATAAATATTTTTATAAAAATAAAAATTATTTAAAATTAATTAATAAAATTAATTTTTTAATATATTCTAGAAATGAAGAACGTAAAAATAATAATTGAAAAAAAGCAGATATTTTACGTAAAAAATTAAGAAAGTTAAATGTTATTTTAAAAGATAAAAATGATTTTACTACAGAATGATTTATTATTAATTAAAAATTTAATTTATGTTTTTATTTTTATTTTTATATATTAGCATTATATTTTTTATTAAGTAAGCTATAGTCATAGGTCCTACACCTCCAGGTACTGGACTTATATATTTTATTTTATTTAATATTAATTTATAATTTATATCTCCTTGTATTTTATAATTTTTATTAATATTTATACCTACATCTATAATTATAGAATTTTTTTTTACTGATTTTATTGGTAAAATATTATATTTTCCTATTGCAGATATTATTATATCTGCATTTTTTATGTATTTTTTTATATTTTTAGTTCTACTATTTATTATAGTTACTGTACATCCTTTATTTATTAATACCATATTAATTGGTTTTCCTACTAAATTTGATTTTCCTATAATTAAAATATTAATACCTACTATATTTATATTGTATATATTTAATAATTTAATTATAGCTTTTGATGTACATGGTGTTATATATGGATTACCTTGTGATAATTTACCTAAATTATAATAGTGTAATCCATCTACATCTTTATATGGATTTATTGTATTTATTATTTTATTAGTATTTAGATTTTTTGGTAATGGTAATTGTATTAATATACAATCTATATTTTTATTATAGTTAAATTTTTTTATTTTTTTAATTAATTTATTTTCTTTTATATCTTTTTTAAAATTATATATTTTATATTTTATACCTATATATTTAAAGGTTTTAATTTTATTTTTGATATAAATTTTAGATGATTTATTATTTCCTATATTTATTATAATTATTAATGGAATTTTTTTTTTAATTTTTTTTAATTTTAATATTTTTTTTTTGATTTTATTTTTTATTTTATTTAAATATTTTGTTCCATAAATAAACTTTTTATTATATTTAATATTTGACATTTTTATTTCAATAATTTAATATGTTGTATATTGTTACGCTCTTAGCTCAGTGGATAGAGCAACAGCCTTCTAAGCTGTAGGTCACAGGTTCAAATCCTGTAGAGCGTGTTATTTTTTTTTTTTAAATGGATTTTTGGTTAGTGATATTTTTAGTACTTTTTTTATATTATTTACATAATATATTTTTAAATTTTTAATTATATTTTTTGGCATTTCTTGTAAATCATTTTTATTATTATATGGTATAATAACTTTTTTTATACCTCCTCTTAATGCTGCTAATAATTTTTCTTTAAGTCCTCCTATAGGTAAAATGTCTCCATTTAATGTTATTTCTCCTGTCATAGCTATATAAGATTTTATTGGATTTTTTGTTAATGTTGATACTAAAGATGTACATACTGCTATACCTGCACTTGGTCCATCTTTAGGTGTTGCTCCTTCTGGAATATGTACATGTATATCTTTTTTTAAATAAAAATTTTTTTTTATTTTTAATTTATTAGTTAATGATCTTACTACTGTTAAAGCTGCTTGTATAGATTCTTGCATTACTTTGCCTAATGATCCTGTATATGTTAGTTTACCTTTTCCATTTATAGATCTTGATTCTATAATTAATAAATCTCCACCTACTTCTGTTCATGCTAGTCCAGTAACTTGACCTATTTTATTAATTTTTTTAGCTTTACCAAAGTCGAATTTTTTTATACCTAAATATTTTTTAATATTTTTTTTATTAATTCTAATTATTTTATTTTTATTTAAATTTAGTAATATTTGTTTTACTGATTTTCTACATATTTTAGATATTTCTCTTTCTAGTCCTCTAACTCCTGATTCTCTAGTATAGTATCTAATTATTTTAGTTATAATATTTTGTTCTATTATAATTTCATTATTTTTTAATGCATTATTTTTAATTTGTTTTGGTATTAAATATTTTATTGCTATATTTTTTTTTTCTTCTTCTGTATATCCAACAATTTTAATTACTTCCATTCTGTCTAATAAAGGAAATGGTATATTATTTATAGAATTAGCTGTTGCTACAAACATAATATTTGATAAATCATAATCTATTTCTATATAATGATCATTAAATATATTATTTTGTTCTGGATCTAAAACTTCTAATAGAGCAGATGCAGGATCACCTCTTAAATCATTAGATATTTTATCAATTTCATCTAATAGAAATAAAGGATTTTTAACTTTTGTTTTAATAATTTGTTGTATTATTTTTCCAGGCATAGATCCTATATATGTTTTTCTATGTCCTCTAATTTCTGCTTCATCTCTTATACCTCCTAAAGATATTTTAGTATATTTTCTTCCTGTAGATTTTGCAATTGATTTACCTAAAGATGTTTTTCCTACTCCAGGAGGTCCTATAAAACATAATATTGGTCCTTTTATTTTATTTGACCTATGTTGTACAGCTAGATATTCTAATATTCTTTCTTTTACATGATTAAGACCAAAATGATCTATATCTAATATTTTTTTAGCTTTTTTTAAATCTTTTTTTATTCTATTTTTTTTATATCAAGGTATTTGAATAATTCAATCTATATATGTTCTAGAAATATTAGCTTCAGCTGACATAGGTGGCATCATTTTTAATTTTTGTAATTCAGATTCTATTTTTTTTCTAGCTTCTTTAGGCATTTTTGAAGTTATTATTTTTTTTTTAATTAAGTCGTATTCATTAGAAATATCATCTATATAATTTAATTCTTTTTGTATTGCTTTCATTTGTTCAGTTAAATAATATTCTCTTTGACTTTTTTCCATTTGTTTTTTAACTCTATTCCTTATTTTTTTTTCTATTTTTAGTATATCTATTTCAGATTCTATTTTAACCATTAAATATTCTAATCTTTTATTAATATCTTTTATTTCTAATATATTTTGTTTATCTAATAGTTTTAATGGAATATGAGATGCTATAGTATCTGCTAATTTTATTGAGTTATTTATATTATTTAATGAAGTTAATACTTCTTTAGAGATTTTTTTATTTAATTGAATATATGTTTCGAATTGATTTATTATAGTTTTTATTAAGATTTTATGTTCTTTATTTTTTTCTTTTTTAGTTTTTATTTTTTTAATAGTAGCTATAAAACATTTATTTTTTTCTTTAATTTTTATTATTTTAGCTCTATGTATTCCTTCAATTAATACTTTAACTGTACCATCTGGTAATTTTAATATTTGTAATATAGATGATGTAGTACCTACATTAAATAAATCATTTATTTTAGGATTTTCTATTGATGATTTTTTTTGTGCAACTAACATTATTTTTTTGTTTTGTTTCATTGCTAATTCTAAACATAAAATAGATTTTTTACGTCCAACAAATAATGGTACTATCATATTAGGATATATAACTATATTTCTTAAAGGTAAAACTGGTATTTTATTTTTTTTTATCTTAATATCATTATGATATTTTTTATTTTTATTTTTTTCTTTCATTATTAAATATAATTAAAATTTATTATTATTTTTTTATTATTAAATATATTTTAATTTTATAAATTTATTTAAATATTAATTATAAATTTTGATTTTTTATAAAATTTTTATCAATTATTATTTCTTTTTGTTTAATTAATTTAATATTATACATAGTATTAAATAATATTTTTTCTATCACATATTTTAATGATCTAGCTCCTGTATTCATTTTTATTGATATATTAGCAATTTTTTTAATTGCACTTTTTTTAAATATTAAATTAATATTTTCTAATTTAAATAATTTTTTATAATATTTTATTATAGAATTTTTAGGTTTTGTTAATATTTTTATAAAATGTATTTTTTTTAATTTTTCTAATTTGGATATTATAGAAAATCTTCCTATAAATTCTGGTATAAAACCAAATTTTATTATATCTTTATATTCTATATTATTTTTTTCTTTAATTTGTTTATTTTTTAAATTAAATCCTATTTTATTAATATTTAATCTTTTTTTTATTATATTATTTATATTATTAAATGTTCCTCCACATATAAATAATATATTATTAGTATTTATTTGTATATTTTGTTGTTGTGGATGTTTTCTACCTCCATAAATTGGGATTGATGATATTGTTCCTTCAATTATCTTTAGTAATGCTTGTTGAACTCCTTCTCCTGAAACATCTCTTGTTATAGAAATATTTTTAGTTTTTTTTGCAATTTTATCAATTTCATCTATATATATTATTCCATATTCAGCTTTTTTTATATCATAATTACATTTTTGTATTAATCTTAATAATATATTTTCAACATCATCTCCTACATATCCAGCTTGTGTTAATGTAGTGGCATCAGTTATAACCATAGGTATATCTAATATATTAGATATAGTTTTAGCTATTAATGTTTTTCCACTTCCTGTTGGTCCTATTAGTAATATATTTGGTTTATATAAATTTATGTATTTACTATTTTTATTATAATTAATTAATTTAAAATGATTATATATTGATACAGAAATTTGTTTTTTAGTTTTATTATGTCCTATAATATATTTATCTATTTCTTTTTTAATTAATTCTGGATTTAATTTATTTAAATTTATGTAATTATTTATATTGTTTTTTTTATTATATTCTTTATTATAACATTTATTACATATATAATTTTTATCTTTATTTATAAATATATCAAGTTTGTTTTTTTTACATATATTACATAATTTTTTTTTATAGTAATATTTTATATTATTCATATTATTTTATAAAATATTTATTTTGTATTATTTGTTATAATTTTATCAATTAATCCATAATTTAATGCTTCTTTAGCTGTAAAATATTTATCTCTTTCTGTGTCTTTTTTGATTTTTTTAATATTATTTCCTGTATTCTTTGAAAGTAAATTAATTAAATTATTTTTTACTCTTAATATTTCTTTAGTTTGTATTTTTATATCTGTTGCTTGACCTTTAAATGATCCTAATGGTTGATGTATCATAATATTTGAATTAGGTAAGCTAAATCTTTTGTTTTTTGAACCTGAAGATAATAAAAATGCTGCCATTGAACATGCTTGTCCTATACATATAGTA
This sequence comes from Candidatus Stammera capleta, assembly GCA_002688505.1. Classification (GTDB taxonomy): domain Bacteria; phylum Pseudomonadota; class Gammaproteobacteria; order Enterobacterales; family Enterobacteriaceae; genus Stammera; species Stammera capleta. The sequence goes on along the minus strand of CP024013.1, from coordinate 34,603 downwards.
TTGATTTTTGGTTTAATAAATTTCATTGTATCATAAATAGACATTCCTTCTGTTACTAATCCGCCTGGTGAATTTATATAAATAAAAATATCTTTTTTATTACTTTTATATTCTAAATATAATAACTGTGATATTATATTATTTGATAAATTATTTTCTATAATTCCAGTAATAAAAATTATTCTATTTTTTAATAATTTAAAATATATATTATTCATTTTTTTTTATTATAGATAAATTTTAAATATATAAATTTAATTAAATTTATTAATTATTTTTATATTTATTTTTTTTTAAAACAAATTTTATGTAAAATACTATTTATTAATTTATAATCATTTTTTGATCCAAATTTCTTTGTTAATTTAATATTTTCATTTATTATAATTTTTATTGGTAAAGTTTTTTTTATTTTTATTTCATATATAGCCATATATAAAATATATTTTTCAATTAATCCTATATATCTAGTATTTTTATTTATATTTATTTTTATAATATTTTTTATAAATTTAATATTTTTTATAATACCATTTAAAATTTTAAATAGATATTTAGTGTTTATTTTATTAAAATTATTTTTTTTTATATTTTTAAAAAATTCATTTGTTTTTTTTTTTATATTTTTATTTTTTGATACTTTTAGTGAATAAAGTATTTGTAAAGCAGTTTCTCTGGTTTTTATATTTTTTTTAAAATTCAATTTTTTTCCTTGTTATATATTAAATTAATTTAATAATTATATTTTATTTCTAAATATTATTCTTCCTTTTTTAAGATCATAAGGTGTTATTTGTACTATTACTTTATCTCCATTTAATATTCTTATATAATTTTTTCTCATTCTTCCAGAAATATGTGCAATAATTATTGATCCATTTTCTAATTTTACTTTAAACATAGTATTAGGTAATGTTTCAATTATTGTTCCTTTAAATTCTATATTTTTTTCTTTTATCATAATTATTTTATTAAGTATAACAATATTTTTAATTTTAAATTATTTTTTTTATAAATTAAAGTTTTATTTGTTTTGTAAATAATTATATACATCTAATGCAGCTATACATCCTGAAGAAGATGCTGTTATTATTTGTTTATATTTATAATTTGTAACATCCCCTGAAGCAAAAATACCTTTTATATTAGTCATAGATTGATATTTATTTTTTTTATAATTTGTTATTATATATTTTTTTTTATTTAATTTAATATATTTTTTAAATATTTTACTATTTGGTATATTTCCTATTGCTAAAAATAATCCATGTATGTAAATTTTTTTGTTTTTATTTTTATATATAGAATTTAATTTAATTAAAATTAAGTTTTTTATTTTTTTTATATTTTTAATAATAAAGTTTTTAAGAAAAACAATTTTTTTTTTTTTTTTTTAATTAAAATTAAGTTTTTTATTTTTTTTATATTTTTAATAATAAAGTTTTTAAGAAAAACAATTTTTTTTTTTTTTATTTTTTTTTTAATTTTTTTATATAAAATATTATCAATTTTTAATTTATTATTTCTATGTATTAAAAATATTTTTTTTGTAAATTTACATAATATTAGACATTCTTCTGCAGCATGATTTCCACCTCCTACTACTGCAACTATTTTATTTTTGTAAAAAAAACCATCACAATTTGTACATGTAGATATATTTTTTCCATATAATTTTTTTTCTATATTTAATCCTAGCATTTTAGGTTTACATCCTGTAGCTATAATTATACTTTTAGATAGATATATATTTAATTTTCCAAATATTTTAAATGGTTTTTTTTTAAAATTTATTTTAATTATTTCATCATTAATTATTTTAGTATTAAATTTTAATGCTTGTTTTTTCATATTTTCCATTAATTTATATCCATTAATTTTTTTATAACTACCAGGTCAATTTTCTATATTATTTGAATTTATTATTTGTCCTCCATCATTTATTCCTGTTATTATTATTGGTTTTAAATTTAGTCTTGATGCATATATAGCTGCTGTATATCCTGATGGACCAGCTCCTATAATTAATAATTTAAATATTTTAGTCATATTTATATTTATTTTTAATTTTTTATTAAAATAAAGTATAATAATGTTATTATAAATTTTATGTATATTAAATATTATATAATTATAATGTTAAATATTAAATTGTTATTTAATAATATAAATAAATTTTTAAAAAAAATTAAATATCGTATATCTAATAATTTTAATATTAAATTATTATTAAAAATTTACAATGATTATAAGAAAATTAAATTTGATATAGAATATTTACAATTTAAAAAGAATCATTTATCAAATAGGTTTTTTTTTTATAAGAAAAATAAATTAAATATTTTATATTTAATTTATTTTATTAAATTAATTAAAGAAAATATTTTATTTAAAAAAAAAAAATTAAAAATATTATATTTAGAACTAAATAAATATATATTAAATATTCCTAATATTCCATTAGAAGATGTTCCTATTGGTAATAATAATAAAAATAATAGAGTTATAAATTATTGAGGAAATACTAAAAAAAAATATAGTTTTAAACTTTTAGATCATATTAAATTATGTAAGTTTACAAATAATTTAGATTTTAAACAATCATCTTTATTAAGTGGTACTTCTTTTGTAGTAATGAAAAATGTTATAGCTCTATTGTATAGAGCCATATCTCAATTTATGATTAATTATCATATTAAAGAAAATAATTATAATGAAATATATGTTCCTTATATAGTTAAAGTTAATTCTTTATATAATGCTGGACAATTACCTAAATTTAAAAATAACATATATTATGTGCATAAAAATAATGATATTAATAAATTTAAATATGCTTTAATACCTACTTCAGAAGTAGCGTTAATAAATTTATTTAAAGATAAAATTTTTAAAGAAACAGAATTACCTATAAAATTAGTATCTAATACTCCTTGTTTTAGAGCTGAATCTATTTCATATGGAAAAAATAATAAAGGTTTAATAAGATTAAATCAATTTGATAAGGTAGAATTAATACAAATTGTTAAACCTAATAATTCTGTGTTATCCTTAGATGAGTTAACTAGTAATGCAGAAAAAATTTTACAATTATTAAAAATACCTTATAGAAAAGTATTATTATCTACAGGTACAATGGGTTTTAGTTCATGTAAAACATATGATATTGAATTTTGATCACCTGTTAATAAAAAATTTTTAGAAGTTTCTTCTTGTTCTAATACTTCAGATTTTCAGTCTAGAAGAATTAATATTAAATATTATGATGTTATTAAAAATAAAAAGAAATTTGTTCATATTATAAATGGATCAGGTTTAGCGGTAGGTAGAACATTAATAGCTATATTAGATAATTATCAAGTAGAAAATAGAGTAATTAAAATTCCCAAAGTTTTAATAAAATATATGAATGGAATTAAATATATAAATTTTAATAAATAATTATTTTAAATTAGTTATGTTAACGAATAAAATTTTAGTAGCTCCATTATTTAAATATTTAGATATACATAGTTATTATTTTTATAGATTATTAATGAAAAATATTTATATATATAATGGTATGATACATACTTCTTCTTATTTAAGTAATTATAAATATTATAATAATATTTTTAGAAAATTAAATAATAAAAATACAATAATACAGTTTGTAGGAAATAATTATAAAGATTTATATAAATGTATTAGATATATTAATATTTTTAAATTTCGTGAAATTAATTTTAATTTAGGATGTTCTTCAAAAAGTGCTAAAAGATGTAATTATGGAATATATTTAATGAATAATTATAATTTAATTATTAATTGTTTAAATTCTATTAAAGAAGCTAGTAATATAGATGTTATTATTTCAATAAAACATAGATTAGGTTTATATAATATTTCTTATGATTATTTATTAGATTTTGTAGGTAATATTTCTTTATATACATCATGTAAGAAATTTATAATTCATGCACGTAATATATTAAAGAATAATTATTCTACATATTTTAATTTAAATAAAACTATATTAGATTATGAAATTGTTTATAAATTAAAAAAAGATTTATCACATTTAAATATAATTTTAAATGGTAATATAAAAAATTTATTTGATATTAATAAACACTTATCATATGTAGATGGAGTAATGATAGGAAGAGGTATTTATTTTAATCCATTATTTTTAGTAGCTATTAAAAATTATATTTTAAATAAAAATTATATTAATAATTATGATATAGAAAATTTTAATCAAAATTTATTTTTTAATAAAAATAAAATTTCTAAATATATTATATTTATTTTTTATAATTTATATAATTATATTGTGTTACAAAAAAAAAAAAATATTAATTTATATAATATTATTAAACATATTATATATATATTTAATAATATTAAAAATGCTTCTATTTTTAGAAATAGAATTTTACGTTCTATAAATTATTTTAATAGTTTTAATAATTATTTAGATTTTATATATTTTATTTTTAAAGATTTTATTTAGATTTTGCTTTTTTAAATGCTTCTATCATTGTATTAAAACAATTTTTTTCTTTAAATTTAATATTTTTATTTTTAATTTTTTTATTTTTAAAAATTTTTAAATTTATTAATCTATTTTTTTTATCTATTTTAGAAATTGTTGTTTTTATAATATTATTTATTCTAAGATTTTTTATTATATTTTTATTATTTTTTTTGATATTTATTAATCCTTTAATACTATTTTCTATTAAAACTTTTATTAATTTTTTTTTAATTTTTGTAATTTTACAATTAATTAATTTATTTTTTTTAAATGATATATATTTATTAAACGGATCTTCTTGTAATTGTTTAATACCTAATGATATTCTTTCTTTTTCTATATCTATTTGTAAAATTTTTGTTTCAATTGTATTATTTTTTTTATATATTTGATTTTTATTAAAGTCATTATTTATTTTTCATGAAATATCTGAGCTATGTATTAGACCATCTATACCTTCTTTTAATTCTATAAAGATACCAAAGTCTGTTATTGATTTAATTTTACCTTTTACTATATCTCCTATATTATGATTTTTACTAAAATTAATTCATGGATTTGGTTTACATTGTTTAATACCTAATGATATTCTTCTTTTTATTTTATCAATTTTTAATATTACTGCTTTAATTTTTTCACCTATATTAAATATTTTAAATGGATTTATATTTTTATTTATTCAATCTATTTCAGAGATATGTGCTAATCCTTCAATACCTTCTTCTATTTCTATGAAGCATCCATAATCTGTTAAATTTGTTATTTTTCCTTTAATTTTAGTATTTTGAGGATATTTATTGTCTATATTTTCTCAAGGATCTTTAGTTAGTTGTTTTAATCCTAATGATACTCTATTTTTTTCTTTATCAAATTTTATAATTTTTATTTGTATTTCTTCACCTATATTTAAAATTTCATTAGGATGTCTTATTCTTTTTCAAGATATATCTGTTATATGTAATAGTCCATCTAAACCTCCTAAATCTATAAATGCTCCATAATCTGTTAAATTTTTAACTATACCGTTAATTATAGATCCTTCATATATTTTTTTTAATAATTTTTTTTTTTCTACATTGTTATCATTAATAATAGCTGCTTTTCTTGATAATACAATATTATTATTTTTTTTATCTAATTTAATTACTTTAAAATCTAATAATTTTCCTTCAAGAATTGTAGTATCTTTTATCGGTTTTATATCTATAAGAGATCCTGGTAGAAAAGATTTTACTCCATTTACATCTACAGTAAATCCTCCTTTAACTCTACCAATTATTATACCTTGTATTATTTTTGATTGTGTATATGATAATTCTAAATCATTTCATGTTTCATATTTTTTAGCTTTTTCTCTAGATAATATAGTTTGTCCATTACCAGATTCAAAACTGTCTATAAATAATTTTATTTTATCATTTATTTTTATTTTAATTTTTCCTTTATAATTTTTAAATTCTTCTATAGGTATATATGATTCTGATTTTAGTCCTGAATCTATAATTACTTTATTTTTTTTTATATCTATTATTTTACCTTTAATAATTGAACCGTAATTAGTTTTAGTTTTTTTAATTATTTTTTTAAATAGTTTACTAAATATTTCTGACATTTTTTTATATTTTTATTTTATTTAATTTTATATATTTTTATTAAAAAGGAATATCATCAAAATCTATTGATATATCTTCAGGTTTTTCTTTGATTTTTTTATTTTTTTTAATTTTTTCTTTTTTAATTTTATTATTTTTTTTACTTATTATATTATTATTTATATTTTTATGTCCTAACATTTGCATTGTTCCGTTCATATTTACTATTATTTCTGTTATATATTTTTCATTACCTTTTTTATCTTGTCATTTTCTAGTTTGTAATGATCCTTCTATATATACTTGTGATCCTTTTTGTAAATATTCTGATGCTATTTCAGCTAATTTACCAAATAATATAATTCTATGTCATTCTGTTTTTTCTTTTTTTTTTCCTGTATTTTTATCTTTTCATATTTCAGAAGTAGCAACATTTAAATTAGTTATTGTATTTCCATTTGATGTATATCTTGTTTCAGGATTTTGACCTAGATTTCCTATTATTATAACTTTATTAACACCTTTACTAGCCATATTTTTTCAAAATTATTTTTTAATAAATTTATTTTATCATAAAATTTATTTTATTTTTTATATTTTAATAATTATATTTTGTAGATGCATAATTATCAAATCTTGAAATTTTTCCATTAAACATTAAGTGTATAGTTCCTGTTGGTCCATTTCTTTGTTTACCTATTATTATTTCAGCTACTCCTTTCATATCAGTGTTTTCATAATATACTTCATCTCTATATATAAATATAATTAAGTCTGCATCTTGTTCAATAGAACCAGATTCTCTTAGATCTGAATTTACAGGTCTTTTATCTGATCTTTGTTCTGATGATCTATTTAACTGTGATAAAGCTATTATAGGAATTTTTAATTCTTTAGCTAAAAGTTTTAATGATCTTGATATATCTGCTATTTCTAATGTTCTATTTTCTAAATATGTTGATGATCTCATTAATTGTAAATAATCTATCATTACTATACTTAATCCATTATTTTCTTTATAAATTTTTCTTGTTCTTGATCTTATATCTGTAGGTGTTAGATTACATGAATCATCTATAAATATATTTTTTTTTTTTTCTAATAATTTTATTGTACTTGATATTCTAATTCAGTCTTTATTATTTAATTTACCTGTTTTAATTTTATTTTGATTAACTCTAGAAAGTGAAGATATTAATCTTATTAGTATTTGTTCTGATGACATTTCTAAACTAAATATTAATATAGGTTTACTTTGGGACATAGCTATATTTTCGCATATATTCATTGCGAATGTTGTTTTACCCATTGATGGTCTAGCTGCAATTATAATTAAGTCAGATTGTTGAAAACCAAATGTTTTTTTGTTTAAATCTATATATCCTGTATCTATTCCTGTTATTTCTTTTTTTGGATTTTTATATAATTTTTTAATTTTATTTTTTGTAATTTTTATAATATTTTTTATATTTATTGGTTTATTATCTTTAATTAATCTTTTTTCAGATATTTTAAAAATTTTAGATTCTGCTAAGTCTAATATATCTTTACTATTTTTACCTTCTGGATGAAATCCATACATTATTATTTCATTTGATATATTAATAATTTCTCTTAATATAGATTTTTCTTTAATTATTTCAGCATAGTATTTTATATTTGATACACTTGGTACATTTTGTGATAGTTCAGCTAAATATTCAAATCCTCCTATAATATTTAATTTTTTATTTTTTTTTAATGATTCTGATAATGTTATAAGATCTATTGGTTTATATGTTTCAGAAAGTTCTTGCATTTCTTGAAATATAATTTGGTGTGATTTATTAAAAAAATCATCTAAATTAATTATTTCATATATATTTTCTCATTTTTCATTATCTAGCATTAAACCACCTAATACTGATTGTTCAGCTTCTAAAGAAGAAGGAGGTATATTTATATCTTTATATTTATAAATTTTTGTATTAAAATTTTTCATTTTATATTTATTTTTTATTTAAATTATATTTATTTTAATATTTAAATATTTAAATTAATATTTATTTTAAATTATGACTTATTTAATTTAATAAAATTATTATTTTTTTATTTATAAATTTAAATAATATTTATATTTTAAAATTTATATATATTTAAAAATTAATTTTATATTTTATTTATTTTTTATTTAATTTAGGTTTTATTATATATAATAATAATTTAGTAGAATGTTTTATTTTTTCTTTATATAAAAATCATTTTTTTGGTACTTTTATGTTTATATTTTTTTTAAATGTTTCTATATATATAAATGTTTTTTCTTTTATTATATTATTTTTTTTTATTAATTTTATTATTTTATTTATATAATTTTTATTATATGGTGGATCTATAAATATTAGATTAAATTTTTTTTTATTTTTTTTTAGTCATTTAATTGAATTTTTTGTATAAATTTTAAAATATTTATTTTTTATATTTTTAAAATTTTTTTTTATTAATTTGGAAATTTTATAATTTTTTTCTATTAATGTTACATGTTTAGCATTTCTTGATAGTGATTCAAGACTTAAAGATCCTGTACCTGCAAAGCAATCTAGACATATTTTATTTTTTATAAAAGGACTTAATCATTGAAATAATATTTTTTTTGTTATTGAATTGGTAGGTTTAAGTAATTTTTTTTTTAATGTATAAATTTTTTTACCTTTATATTTACCTGATATAATTTTCATATATATTTTTATTTTTTTAATTAAATATTTTGAATTTTGTAAATATTTTATATTTTATTTAAATAGTAATTTGTTTAAATATTATTTATAATATATTTATATTAATTATAATATTAAAATATAAATTTATAGTTATATTTAATTATATATTTTAATTTTAAAAATTTTTAGTTATATTAATTTATATATATTTATATATATATATATTAATTTATAATTTTAATTTTAAATTTTTTTAAAATATCTTTTATTAAAGAGTATTTATATGTCAATTACTAAAATTAGTAATTTTAATAAATTTAATTTAGGTAGTTTAAATTCTTATATATATATAGTTAATTCTTTTCCAATTTTATCTTTAGATGAAGAGTATAATTTATTAAGTAAATTTTATTATTTAAAAGATTTTCAATTTGCAAAAAAATTAATTATTTTAAATTTACGTTTTGTAGTAAGTATTGCTAAAAATTATTCAGGTTATGGATTATCTATAGCTGATTTAATTCAAGAAGGTAATATAGGTTTAATAAAAGCTGTTAATAAATTTAATCCTTCGTTTAAGATTAGATTAATTTCTTTTGCTATTTATTGAATAAAAGCTGAAATACATGAATTTATTTTAAAAAATTGACGTATTGTAAAAATAGCTACTACTAAATCACAACGTAAGTTATTTTTTAATTTAAGAAAAATTAAAAAAAAAATAGGATGATTTAATAATAAAGAAATAAAAAATATTTCTAAAAGATTATCTGTTTCTAAAAAAGATATTTATGAAATGGAATCTAGAATGTTTTCTAAAGATATTAATTTAAGTTTTAAAAAGGAATATAATAATTATAATAAAAATTTTAGTTATATTGATTTATGAGATAAGTGTTCTAATTTTACTAATAATTTTGAATATTTAAATTGAAAAAAATATATTTTAAAAAAATTAAAATTAGCTTTTATATATTTGGATGATAGAAGCAAACATATTATAAAATGTAGATGATTAAATAAGAAAAAGATTACTTTAAAAAAATTAGCTAATTATTATAATATTTCTGCTGAAAGAATAAGACAATTGGAAAGAAATGCTATTTGTAAATTAAGATTGTTATTAATTAAATTAAAGTAATATTTTAGAATTTTATTATATAAAATTAATTTTAAAGGTGTTTTGTGACTACAATATTGAGTGTAAGAAAAAAAAATTTAGTAGTAATGGGTGGAGATGGACAAGCTACTTTAGGTAGTACAATTATTAAAGGTAATGTTAAAAAAGTTAGAAAATTATATAATAATAAAGTTATAGCTGGATTTGCTGGTAGTACTGCTGATGCTTTTACTTTATTTGAATTTTTTGAAAAAAAATTAGAAATGTATCAAGGTCATATAATTAAATCGGCAGTTGAATTAGCTAAAGATTGAAGAACTGACAAAATTCTAAGAAGATTAGAAGCTTTATTAGCAATAACAGATATAAATCATTCTTTAATTATTACAGGTAATGGAGATGTTATTCAACCAGAAAATGATTTGATAGCTATAGGAAGTGGTGGTTCTTATGCTTTTTCGGCTGCAAAAGCTTTAATAGAAAATACTGATTTAGATTCTTTTGATATAGTAAAAAAATCTTTGTTTATAGCAGCTGATATATGTGTATATACTAATCATAAATTTACTATAGAAAAATTATATTATAAAAATAATAATATTTTAAAATAAATAAGGTTTTTGTTTATGTATAATGAAATGACTCCTAAAGAGATAGTTAATGAATTAGATAAATTTATTGTAAGTCAAAGTGATGCTAAAAAAGCTGTTTCTATTGCTTTAAGAAATAGATGAAGAAGAATGCAATTAGATGATGATTTAAAGAGTGAAATAACTCCTAAAAATATTTTAATGATTGGTTCTACTGGAGTAGGTAAAACAGAAATAGCACGTCGTTTAGCTAAATTAAGTAATTCTCCTTTTATTAAAGTTGAAGCTACTAAATTTACTGAGGTAGGTTATGTTGGTAAAGAAGTTGATTCAATAATAAGAGATTTAACTGATTATGCAGTTAAAATGATTAAAAATCAAGTTATAAAGAATAATATTAAGAAAGCTAAAATATTAGCTGAAAGTAGAATTATAGATATATTAATTAATGATAGTGAATTTATTAAATCAGAATTTATAAATGAAAATATTGATAGTAGTAACTCTAATATTTTTATTAAAAAATTTTTATTAAATAAATTACGTAATGGATATTATAATGATAAAGAAATAGAAATAAATGTATCTATACCAACTTTAGGTATTGAAATAATGTCACCTCCAGGTATGGAAGAAATGACGAGTCAATTACAATCTATATTTCAAAATTTAAGTGGTCAGAAAAAGAAAATACGTAAATTAAAAATTAAGAATGCTATGAATTTTTTAATTGAGGAAGAGTCTACAAAATTAATAAATTTAGATGATATTAAAAAAACTGCTATAGATTTAGTTGAACAACAAGGTATTGTTTTTATAGATGAAATTGATAAAATTTGTAAAAGGGGTCAAATGGTAGATTCTGGTGTTTCAAGAGAAGGAGTTCAAAGAGATTTATTACCTTTAGTTGAAGGTTGTACAGTTTCAACTAAATATGGTGTAGTAAAAACTGATTATATATTATTTATAGCATCTGGTTCTTTTCAGTTATGTAGCCCATCAGATTTAATACCAGAGTTACAAGGAAGATTTCCTATAAGAGTTAAATTAAGTTCTTTAAGTCCTAAGGATTTTGAAAAAATATTAATAGAACCTAATGTTTCAATAACTTCACAATATAAAAATTTATTAAGTGTTGAGGGTGTAAATATAAATTTTACTAATGATGGTATTAAATGTATAGCTAATATAGCTTGAAAAATAAATGAAAATACAGAAAATATAGGAGCTAGGAGATTACATACTGTTTTAGAAAAATTAATGGAAGATATATCTTTTAATGCTACAGAATATAATAATAAAACAATTATTATAGATAGAAAATATGTTGAATCTAAATTAAATGATTTAGTTATTAATGAAGATTTAAGTAAATTTATTTTATAAAATATTTATTAAATTTAAATATATATGAATAGTAAGAATTGGAGTGAAAAAATAGCTATAAAAATAGCTAAAAAACAAGGATTAATATTACAAAAAATTCATTGAAAGATTATATATTTTTATAGAAACTTTTATAATAAAAATGGTTTGTTGCCTAATAGCAAAATACTTTTACAGTATTTAAATAATAAAAAACATATTTATAATAGTTTTTTATTATTTAATTTATTTCCTAAGGGTTTAAACAAACAAGTTTCTGATATATGTTGTTTATCTAATAAAATTTTTATTTGTTTTTAGTAAATATTTATTAATTTATTTCTAGTTTATATTTAATATTAAATTTTTTTATATTTATTAATATATTTTTTATAAATTTATGTAAATTTTTTTGTAATTTACTTTGTATTATTATATTTCATTTATATTTATAAAAATAGTTATTTTTATTTTTTGAAAAAATATTAATTTTAATTAAATTTTTATATTTTTTAATTATATTTTTAATATTTTTTCATAATAGTAATATATTTTTATTTTCTTCAAATCTTATAATAGATTCATATGAATAAGGAGGATATTTTATAATTTTTCTTTCTTTTATTATATTTAATATAATTTTTTTATAATTATTTTTTTTAATTTGTTTAAATATATAATGATTAGGATATTTAGTTTTAAATATTATTTTTTTTTTATTATTATATTTTTCTAAAAATATAAAATATTTTTTTATAAATATTTCTATAGATTTATAATTTTCTGATATTAAATATTTATCTATATTATTTATAATTATTATTTTTATTTTTTTATTATAATTAGTAAAATTATTTGATATTTTTACTAATTTTTTTATTTTTATTTTATTATTTTTATTATATATATTATAAAAATTTTTTTTAATATATTTTATAAATTTATTTTTTTTAAATATTAGATTATTATTACATTTATTACATTTTTTTTTTACGAAATTTAATTTTTTACAATATATACATTTATTTTTAAATTTATTTTTAAGTATTAAAATATTATTACAATTTTTACAATTATATTGAAAATATTTACATTTTTTACATTTTATTTTATATTTAATAAAAATTTTATTAGTTATAATTAATATTTTTTTATTTTTTATTATATTTTTTTTAATATATTTAATAATTTTATTTTTATTTTTATTATTAAGTATATAAATTTTATTTTTTAGTTTTATTTTTTTATATTTTTTAATTTTTATTAAATTATATTTTTTTTTTTTAATATAATAAAGAGTTTTTATTGATGGAGTGTTTGATTCTAAAATTATATTATTTTTTTCTATTATTGATCGTATTATTGATAAATTTTTTGCATTATATATATTTTTTTTATATTCATTATATAAATAGTTATGTTCTTCTAGAATTATTATAAGTCCTAAATTATTAAATGGAGTAAAAATAGATGATCTTGTTCCTATTACTATATTAGTATAATTTTTTTTGGTTTTTTCTCATATATTAATAATTTTATTTTTATTAATTTTTGAATGTATTATATCAATTTTTTTTTTAATTTTTTTATTTATAATATTAAATATATTGTATAATATTTTTATATTTGGGCTTAATATTAAAATTTGTAAATTTTTTTTTATATTTTTTTTTATTATTTTTAAAATAAATTTTATTTTTATTGATTTATTATATTTTGTTAGTAATGATATTTTTGATTTTTTTTTTTTAATTTTATTATTATTTGATTTTTTTATATATTTTGAAATAATATAATTTTTATTTTTTGGTATTAATTTAAATATTAATTCTTTAAAAGGGTAGTGATAATATTTACTTGTTAATTTAATTAATTTAAATATTTTTTTATTTAGTAGAAATTTTTTATCTATTACTTTAATAATTTTTTTTAGATTTATATTTTTTATTATTTTATTTTTATATATATTTATTATTATACCTGTAATTATTTGTTTTTTTAATTGTACTAATACTCTTGAACCTATTTCTAAATTTTTTATATATTTTGTTTTATAAAATAAATTTTTAATTTTATTAATTGGTACTATTATTTTTAATATAAACATGGTATTATTTAAAATAATAATTTTGTCAATATTTTAATATATGAAAAAAAAAATACATCCTAATATATATAAGTTATATATTAATTGTTCATGTGGTAATAATATAGTTATATATTCTACTTTAAAAAATAAATTTTCTATTGATGTTTGTTATAAATGTCATTCTTTTTATACAGGTAAACAAAAAATTTCTAATTCTAAAGGTAGAATAGATATTTTAAGAAAACGTTTTAAAAATATTAATTTAAAATTTTAAATTTTATATAATTTTTTTTATTTAATTTTTAAAATTAATATATTTTATTTATATTATATATTATATTAAATTTTTATTTATTTATATTTTTTATAATTTTTAAGAATTCATTTATATTTATTGATGATTTACCTATTAATAAGCCATCTATATTTTTTAGATTAAATATTTTATTAGCATTATTTTTATTTACAGATCCTCCATATATAATTTTAAATTTATTTTTAATTTTTTTATTTTTATTATTTATATATTTTCTTATTGTTTTATTTATTTTATTTATATGTTTAATACTTGCATTTTTTCCTGTTCCTATAGATCATATAGGTTCATATGCTATTATTATATTTTCAAATATTTTTATTCCTTTTTTTTTAATAAAGTATTTTAATTGTTTTTTACATATTTTTTCACTTATTTTTAAATTATAATCATTTATGTTTTCTCCTATACAAATTATTGGTGTTATATTTACTTTTTTAGTTATAATTATTTTTTTTAATAAAATATTATTTTTTTCTTTATGATATAATCTTCTTTCTGAATGTCCTATTATTATATATTTTGTATTAATTTTTTTTAACATTTTTGCAGATATTTCTCCAGTAAAAGAACCTTTTAAATTAATATCTACATTTTGTGAAGTTAAAGATATATTAGTATTTTTAATTAATTTATTAGTATAATCCATATATATTATTGGAGGTGATATAGATATTTTATTATTTTTATATAATTTTTTATTTTTTTTTAATATTTTTATATATTTTTTTATAAATTTTTTATTACCATTAAGTTTTCAATTACATATTATTATTTTTTTCATTTTATTATAATTATTTTATTTTTATTAAAATATTGTATTATATATATATTTTATATTATTATAAATTATTATTATATATTATTTTAATATTATGTTTGTAAATCATAATTCAGCTTTTTTAAATGATATAGTTAAATTATTAAAGGTTAAACCTAATGGGATATATATAGATTGTACTTTTGGTTGTGGTGGTCATTCAATTAAAATATTAAATAATTTAAGTCCTAAAGGAAGGCTAATTGCTTTTGATATAGATCCTCAATCTGTAATATTATCTAAATATATTATAAATGATAAACGTTTTGTAATTATAAATGATAATTTTTCTAATTTAGAATTTTATATAAATAAATTTTCTTTATTTAATAAAATTAATGGTATAATTTTTGATTTAGGAATATCTTCTTATCAATTAGATAATCCACTACGTGGTTTTTCTTTTAAAAAAAATGGTCCTTTAGATATGAGAATGAATCAAAACATTGGTATTAAAGCTAGTTATTGATTAAATAATGCTAGTAAAGTTAATATTTATAATGTTATTAAAAAATTTGGTGAAGAATTTTTTGCTAAAAAAATAGCTTCTCAAATAGTTTTTGAGAGAAAAAAAAATAAGTTTAGAAATACTATGGATCTATGTAATATTATTAATAAAGTTGTTTATTGTAAAAAATTTTATAAAAATAAATCGACTAGAACATTTCAAGCAATACGTATATTTATTAATAATGAATTAAATAATTTAAAGAAAGGTTTAAATTCTGCTTATAATATTTTATCAAAAGGTGGTAGGTTATTAGTAATAAGTTTTAATTCTTTAGAAGATAGAATAGTAAAAAATTTTATTAATTATAAAAGTAATTATAATTATTCTTTATTAGAAGATTTACCTTTAACTTTAAATCAAATAAAAAAGTTTAATTTTATTAAAATGTTAAATTTAGGTAAATTTAAACCTTTATATAAGGATATTTTATTAAATAATAGAATAAGAAGTTCTATTTTAAGGTTATCTAAAAAGATTGTTTAATATTATTAATTTTATATAAATATTTTTTATAATTAAATTATTTAAATTTTAAGATTTGGATTTATTTTTATAAAAATATATTTTATATTTTTTATTTTTAATTTTTTTATTATTTTTTTCATATTTTGTTTTAAGTATATTTTATTATTTATATTACATGTTTCTATTAATATATTATTTTTAGTTATATTTAAAATATTAAATTGTTTTTTAAAATATTTTGGTATTATTTTTTTTATTAATTTATTAAATATTTTTATTTTTTTATATTTTTTTATTAATTTTTTTAGATTATTTAAATTATTTTTATTAAATATTTCAATAATTAATTTAGGTTTTTTTTTATCATTTTAGTGTATTAAATTTAAAATTATATTATAATTGTTTTATATATATTATATATTATATTTTAAAGAATAAATTTTTATATTTTAAATATGTTTACTAAATTTTTTTCGTATATTTACAATAGAAATATTAGTAAAAAATTTATTTATATGCAAAATATAATTAATAAAATTAATAGTTTAGAAAATTATTTTATTAATTTTAGTGATAATGATTTGAAAAATAATACTTTTAAATATAAAGATTATTTATTATCTGGTAAAAATATTAATAATATTTTGCATTTTGTTTTTGCTAATATTAAAGAAGCTATAAAAAGAGTTTTTAATATTAGATTGTTTAATGTTCAATTATTAGGTGCTATAATTTTAAATGATGGAAATATAGCTGAAATGAAGACTGGTGAAGGTAAAACTATTACTTCTACGTTACCTGCTTATTTAAATTCATTATATGGTAAAGGTGTTCATATGGTAACTGTTAATGAATATCTAGCAAAAAGAGATGCAATTTATAGTAGTAAATTATTTAATTTTTTGGGTTTAACTGTAGGATTAAATTTACCTAATATGTCTTTAATAGATAAAAAAAAATCTTATTTATGTGATATAACTTATTCTACTAATAATGAATATGTTTTTGATTATTTAAGAGATAAGATGTCTCTTAATAAAGATGAAATAGTTCAAAGAAAATATTTAAATTTTGCTATTTTAGATGAGGTAGATTCTATTTTAATAGATGAATCTAGAAATCCATTAATAATTTCTGATTATAATAATTTAAATAATAATATTTTTTTTAAAATTAATAAAATTATTCCATATTTAGATATAAATTATAATAATAAATTAATTAATGGTGATTTTATAATTGATTATAAATCAAAAAATATTTTTTTAACTGAAAAAGGTATTGATAAAATTGAAAATTTATTAATTAAGTTTAATATTATTAAAAATAAAAATTTTTCTTATAATATTGATAATATTAATATTATTGATTGTGTAATATTATTATTAAAAGCTTATTATTTATTTAAAAAAAATATTGATTATTTAGTTAAGAATAATAATGTTATTATAATTGATGAATTTACTGGAAGAATGGTTGATGATAGAAGATGATCTAATGGATTACATCAAGCTATTGAAGTTAAGGAAAATGTTTCTGTAAAAAATGATAATAAAATTTTATCTTCAATAACATATCAAAATTATTTTAGATTATATGAAAAATTATCAGGTATGTCAGGAACTGCTATTAGTGAATCATTAGAATTTAGTACTATTTATAAGTTAAATACTTATTTAGTACCTACTAATAAACCTATAATTAGAAATGATTTAACTGATTTAATATATTTAGATGAAGATTCTAAAATTAAATCTATTATTAAAGATATTAAAATAAGACATATGAAGAAACAACCTATATTACTAGGAACAGTATCAATTGATAAGTCTGAATTTATTTCTAGTGAATTAAAGAAAATAGGAATTAAACATAAAATTTTAAATGCTAAATATCATAAATTTGAAGCTAAAATAATTTCTAAAGCTGGTAAGTTAGGTTCTGTAACGATAGCAACTAATATGGCAGGTAGAGGTACTGATATAGTTTTAGGTGGTAATTATTTAGATAAAATTAATTTGTTAGATAATATTAAAGATATTAAATATTTTAAAAAGAAATGAATATTTAATAATTTTTTAGTTAAAAAATTAGGTGGTTTACATATTATAGGTTCTGAAAGACATGAATCTAGGAGAATAGATGATCAGTTAAGAGGAAGATCAGGCAGACAAGGAGATCCTGGTTCTTCTAGATTTTATATTTCTTTAGATGATTCTTTAATGAGTATTTTTATACCAAATAATGTAATAAATTTTATGAAGAATATTAATTTAAATAAAAATGAATCAATTGAACATCCTTGAATTAATAAATCTATTGAAAATGCTCAGAGAAAAATTGAAAATAGAAATTTTGAAATAAGAAAACATTTATTAGAATATGATAATATTATTAATGATCAAAGAAAAATTATATATTTTAATAGAGATAAAATTTTATTTTCTAAGAATTTAAATTCTAAAATAGAAAAAATTATATATAAAATTATTAATGATAAATTTAAAATATTTAATCAAAATAATTATTTATTAAGTTATAATAAAATAAAAAATATTATATATAAATATTTTAATTATAATTTAAAGATTTTTTATTTTAAACAAAAAATATATTATAATTTTAAAAAATTAATTATTAATAATTTAATTAAATTATATTATGAAAAGCAAAATAAATTAGGTATTAATTTATTTATGAATTTACAAAAAGATATAATTTTAAAAACATTAGATTTTTATTGAAGAGAATATTTATATTATATTAATAATTTAAGAGATTATATACATTTAAGAAGTTATGCACAGAAAGATCCTCTTCAAGAATATAAACTTGAGTCTTTTAAAATTTTTAATAAAATGTTAAATAATTTTTATATTGAAATTATTAAAATATTATTTTTATTACCTAATAATATTAAAAAATTAAGTGAATTTTTAATAAATTTAAATTTTAGTAATAATTATTTAAATTTTTAATTATTAATTTTTTAAATTAAATATATTTAATTTTTTAAATATATATTTTAAAATTATAATTTAATTTATTTTTTATTTATATTTATTATTTTAATATGAATGTTTATAAAATTTTACCTATAAAGTGAAGACCAAAATCATTTAAAGATTTTGTTGGAAATAAAAATGTAATTAAAAGTATTTTAAATAGTTTAAAAAATAATAAAATTTATACAACATATTTATTTTATGGTCCAAAGGGAGTAGGTAAAACTAGTTTATCTAAATTATTATCTAAAAGTTTAAATTGTATTAATAGTTTAAATGGAAATTCTTGTTTAAATTGTTTAAATTGTTTATATATTGATAAAGGTAGATCATCAGATGTTATAGAGATTGATGCTGCTTCTAAATCAAAAATAGAAGATATTAAAGATATTTTAGATAATATTTATTATTTACCTATATCTATGAAGTATAAAATATATATTATTGATGAAGTTCATATGTTATCTCGTTATAGTTTTAATGCTTTATTAAAAATTTTTGAGGAGCCTCCTAAATATGTAAAATTTATTTTAGCAACTACTGAATTTAATAAAATACCTGATACTATATTATCAAGATGTATATGTTTTAATTTAAAACCATTAAATATTAATGAAATTTTTAATAGGTTAATTTATATATCTGATAAAGAATTATTTAAATATGATATTAAAGCTTTAAAATTAATTTCAATATATTCTAATGGAAGTTTAAGAGATGCTTTAATTTTATTAGATCAGTTATCTCTTTTTGATAATAATATAACATTAAAAAATACTAATTTTTTTTTAAATAGAATAGAAGATAAATATATATTTTCCTTTTTAAAATATTTATTTTTAATAAATTATAAAAAAATTATATTTTATTTAAATATATTTTTAAATAAAAATATTGATTATGAATATATAATATCTAATATTTTAGATAAATTATATAAATTATTATTATTTAAAGTTATTCCTAATTTTAATTGTTATAGTATAGATTTTGTTGATAGTAATTATAGATTTAAAATAATTGAATTATGTAAGTTAGTTAATATAAATGATATAAATTTTTATTATAAAATATTTTTTTTGAATAGAAATAACTTAATTAATTTTTATGATAAAAAAATATTTTTTGAATATTTAATTTTTAAATGTATTTTTTATAATAAAAATAAAATTATTAGTTAGTATATATTATATTTTATAATAAAATATATTTTTTATATATTTATATTTAATTAATTTTATATTAAAATTTTAAAAAATATTAATAGGTATTAAATTTTATGAATGTAAAAAAGAAATTTATATTTAAGTCAGAGGTAAATGAATTATTAAAGTTAATGATTAATTCTCTTTATTCTAATAAAGAAATATTTTTAAGGGAACTTATATCTAATGCTTCTGATGCTATAGATAAATTAAGATTTAATTTAGTTGCTAATAAAAATAAAGATATAAAATTTGATGATAATTTTTATATTAGATTATTTTTTGAAGGTAATAAATTGATTATTAGAGATAATGGTATAGGAATGAATTATGATGAAGTTATAAATAATTTAGGAACAATAGCTAAATCTGGTACTAAAAAATTTTTAAAAAATTTAAATGATAATAAATCTTTAAATAAAAATTTAATAGGTAAATTTGGTGTAGGATTTTATTCTTGTTTTATGGTTTCTAATAAAGTTAAAGTACATACTAAATCAATTTTTGAAGAAAATAGTAATAATTCAATTTTATGATCTTCTAAAGGAGATGGTAAATTTTTTATAAGTAATTTATATAAGAAAAATAATGGAACTGATATAATTTTATATATTAAAGATTCTTGTAAAGAATTTTTAAATAAAAATAATTTAATTTCTATAATTAATAAATATTCTAATTATATTGATTTTCCTATAGAGTATAAAGAGTTTGATAAAGATAAAAAGAAATATATATGAAAAAAGATAAATTTATATAATGCTATTTGATTAAAAAATAAGAATGATATAAGTAAAAAAGATTATAAAAATTTTTATTATAATTTAACTAATAATTTAGGTAATCCTTTAATATGATCACATAATAAAGTAGAAGGTTCTCAAAATTATATTAGTTTATTATATATACCTGATACTTCACCTTGAAATATTTGAAATAGAGATGAATACAAAATTTGTTTAAAATTATATGTTAATAAAATATTTATTATGGATAATATTAAAGATTTATTACCATATTGTTTTCGTTTTGTACAAGGTATTTTAGATACTAATGATTTACCATTAAATGTATCAAGAGAAATTTTACAAGATAATATTTTTTTAAAAAAAATTAAGATTAGTTTAACTAATAGAATTTTTAAAATGTTAGAAAAATTATCAATAAATAATAAAAAATATAATATTTTTTGAAAAAAGTTTGGTGTTGTTCTTAAAGAAGGTCTAGCAGATAATAATATAGATAAATATAAAATATCTTCTTTATTAAGATTTAATTCATCTAAATTTAATAAAGATATTTTTATATCTTTAGAAGATTATATTTCAAGAATGAAAATAGGACAAGATAAAATATTTTATATTACATCTGAGAATTATATTTCATCTAAAAATAGTCCTCATTTAGAGATATATTTAAAAAATGATATTGAAGTTTTATTAATGGTAGATAAAATTGATGAATGAATGATGAATTATCTAACTGATTTTAAAGGTATTAGTTTTTGTTCAATAAATAGAAATAATATTAATAATTTAGATAATATTTTAGTTACAAATAATAATAAATCTAATTTAATAAATACATCTTTATATGATAATGATGATAATAAATTATTTATTAATAGAATTAAAGATGTTTTATCTAAATATATTAAAGATGTTAGAATAACTGATCGTATAGAAAAATTTCCTGTAGTTTTAGTAACTGATTCTAATGATATTAGTACTCAAATGTTAAAATTATTAAAATCTACTGGTAAAGATATACCTAAAATTAAATATTATTTTGATATAAATATTAATCATATTTTAATAAAATATATTAAAAATGTTAAAGATGAAAATTTATTTAAAAAATGAATTAAATTTATGTATTATCAGGCTTATTTAATAGAAAGTAATTCTTTAGAAAATTCTGTAAATTTTGTAAATATTATTAATGATTTATTTTGTAATTTTATTTATAATAATTAATTAAATGAATATAATTTTATTAGGTCCTCCAGGATCAGGTAAAGGAACTCAATCTAATTTTATAGTTAATAAATTTGGTTTAAAATTAATATCTTTTGGTAAAATTTTAAGAAATAAATTTTTATCAAATAATTTAGTTAGTAAATTAATTAATAAAGGTAATTTGATAGCTAATAAATTAGCTAATAAAATTATAAAAAATTATATAATTAATAATTTAAATGTTAATGGTTATTTATTTGATGGTTTTCCAAGAAATATATCACAAGCTAAATTTTTGAGTTTTATTAATATTAATTATGTAATTGAATTATATATATCTGATTATTTAATTATTGATAGATTATTAAATAGAAAAATACATTTAAAATCTGGTAGAGTATATAATATTAAATATAACCCTCCTATAGTGGAGGGTTTAGATGATTATACTGGTGAAAAATTAATTTCTAGAAAAGATGATTTAAATATAAATGTTATAAAAAAGAGAATTTTAACTTATAAAAAATTTATTAATGATTTAAAAAGTTTTTATAAAAATTATTTTGGTTTAAATAAATTTAAAAAAAATTATATTTTAATAAATGCAAATAATGATATTAATAAAATTAATAAAAATATAATATATAATTTAAATAATTAATTTATTTAAAATATATTTTTTGAATTATATTTTTTATTATTTTATAAATATTTTTATTTTTTTTAAGAAATTGTATTGATTTAAATTTTCCTTGTCCTAATTTATATTTATCATAATTATATCAATTACCATTTTTTTTTATTATATTATTTATTAATCCTAAATTTAGTATTTCTGAATATTTATTTATACCTTTATTATATATAATTTCAAATTCTGCTTGTTTAAATGGTGCTGATAATTTATTTTTTACTACTTTTACTTTAGTTTCATTACCTATTATTAAATTGTCTTTTTTTATATTTCTTATTTTTCTTATTTCAAGTCTTATTGAAGAATAAAATTTAAGTGCATTACCTCCTGTTGTAGTTTCTGGATTACCAAATATAATACCTATTTTAATTCTTATTTGATTTATAAATATTAATAATATGTTTGATTTATTAATATTTCTTGCTAATTTTCTCATAGCTTGACTCATCATTCTTGCTGTTGATCCTATATGTAAATCTCCTATTTCACCTTCTATTTCTGCTTTAGGTGTTAATGCTGCTACTGAATCAACAATTATAACATCTATATTATTTTTTTTTGCTAATGAATTACATATTTCTAATGCTTGTTCTCCATTATCTGGTTGTGAACATAATAATTTTTTGATATTTACACCAATTTTTTCAGCGTATATAGGATCTAATGAATGTTCTGCGTCTATAAATAAGCATGTTTTATTTTTTTTTTGTGCTGAAGCTATAATTTCTAGTGTCAGTGTTGTTTTACCTGATGATTCTGGTCCGTAAATTTCTATTATTCTTCCCATTGGTAATCCACCTATTCCTAATGCTATATCTAATGATAGTGATCCTGTAGATATAGTTTCTATTTTAGTTAATTTATTTTTTCCTAACTGCATTATTGAACCTTTACCAAATTGTTTTTCTATTTGTTTTAAAGCTTCTAAAATAGATTTTTCATTTTTTTTTTGCATTTTTATATATTTATATTAATAATAATAAATTTTTTATTTTTTAAATTAATTATATATATTTATAATTTTATATTATAATTTTATTTAATATATTATTTTATTATTTATTATTTTTTATTTATAATTTAGTATATTTTAAATTAAATTTAATAATTTTATAATATGACTATTAATTCTAATGATGTTCGTAATATTTTTTTAAATTATTTTAAATATAATAATCATACTATAGTCAGTAGTAGTAGTTTAATACCTAATAATGATGATAGTTTATTATTTACTAATGCTGGTATGAATCAATTTAAAGAATTTTTTTTAGGTATTAGAAAAGATTTAGATAAAAATTTTGTTAGTATTCAACGTTGTTTAAGAGTTAGTGGTAAACATAATGATTTTAAAAATGTAGGATATACTTATAGACATAATACTTTTTTTGAAATGATGGGTAATTTTAGTTTTGGATTATATTTTAAAAAGGAATCTATTGTTTATGCTTGAGATTTATTAATTAATAAAAATTATTTTGGTTTAAATAAAGATAATATAATTGTAACTGTTCATAAGAATGATATTGAATCATATAATATTTGACTTAACATAATTAAATTACATAAAAATAGGATTTTTTTAGTTGGTAATTCAACTTTAAATTCTTCAAATTTTTGAAGAATGGGTGATTTTGGTTTATGTGGTTATAGTACTGAAATTTTTTATAATTTATATAGTAATAATAAAAATAAATATATTTCTTATGTAAATAATAAAAATATATTTTTAGAAATATGAAATTTAGTTTTTTTAGAATTTAATTTAGATATAGAAAATAATTTAAATATTTTATCAAATAAATGTGTAGATACAGGTATGGGTTTAGAAAGAATTGTTTCTATATTACAAAATGTTAAATCTAATTTTGATATTGATATTTTTTTAAAAATTAAAAATATAATTTCAGATATTTTAAGTATAAAAATAAAAAAAAACAATTTAAATAATTTTAATGTTATTTCAGATCATATTAGAGCTATTATATATTTAATAATAGATGGTGTATATCCTTCTAATGAACATAGAGGTTATATATTAAGAAAAATAATTAGAAGAGCTTTAATACATATTAGATTTTTAAATATAAATAAAATTATTTTTTTTAAAATTGTTAATAATGTTTTAAGTAATGTATATGACTTTAGTTTTTTAAAAATTGAAAATATAAAAATTATTAATAATATTGTTTTAAGTGAAGAAAATAAATTTTTTAAAACTATAGATAATTCTTTAAAAATATTGAATACTTATATAAGTAAATTATATAAAGAAAAAAAATATTATTTAAGTAGTAAAATAGTTTTTTTATTATATGATACATATGGATTACCTTTATATATATTAATTGATGTATGTAAATATTATAATATATCTATAAATTTAGATAAATTTAATGTTAGATTAAATTTAATAAAAAATTTATGTAAAATTTCAAATAAAAAAAAAAAAGTTTATAATAAATATTTTGTTGATTTAAATATTTTAAATAATTTAAATATAACTAAATTTTTAGGTTTTAATAAAATTAAAATATTATCTAAAATTTTATTTATTTTTAATGAAAATAATTTAATTAAAGAAACTATATTAAAATCAAATTGTAGTATTATACTAGATAAAACTGTTTTATATCCTAAATCTTCTGGTCAGTCTGGTGATATAGGTTTATTAATTAAATTAGATAAAAGTGCTAAATTTATTGTATATAAAACTATAAAAATAGGTAATTATATTATACATTATGGACATATGATATATGGTGTTTTAAAGATTAATGATTATGTTAAATGTTATTATGATATTGAACATAGAAATATAATATCTAGAAATCATTCTTGTTTACATATTTTATGTTCAATATTAAAGATTATTTTAGGTAAACAAATTTTATTTAATGGTTCAAATATTACAAAAGATTATTTTACTTTAGATATTTCTTATAATAATAAAATTAATAATTATATTATATTAAAAATAGAAAATTTAGTTAATTATTATATTTGAAAATCTTTGAATATTAAAAACAAATATATAAAAAATAATATTTTATTTAAAGATAAATTTAATTTTTTTGGTAAAAATATTATTAGGTTAGTTGAAATAGATGGTATTTCTAGTGAATATTGTAGTGGTACTCATGTATTAAATAGTAAAGATATAGGTGTTTTTTTAATTATAAGTAATTATAATATATCTTTTGGTGTTAAAAGAATTAAGGCAATTACTTATCTAAATGTTTTATTTTATATTAATAATAATAAATATATTTTAAATAAAATTAGTAATATTTTAAAAATAAATACATATTATGTATATAATAAAATAAAATTATTAATTAATAAGAATAAAAATATAAATAATTTAAATAGAAATATTAAAAATGTTTTTATTAAAAATATAATAAGTGTTTTAAATAATAAAAAAAATATTTTTATTATTAAAAATTATAAAATTTTATTAAATAATAAATTAAATTTTGATTTTTTTGATAAAAATATTTTATTTATTTTATTAAAAAATTTATTTTTTAAATATAATTTATATATAATATTTATATCTACATTAATTAATGATAAATTATATTTTATATTATTAATTAAAAAAAATATTTTAAAAGATATTTTTAAAATAATTAAAATTAATTTTTTAAATAAAAAAATAGTATTTAATAAATTTTTTATTACTGAAAACAAAAGTTTTAATATTAATATATTTTATATAAATTATGATAATATAAATAGATATTTAATTTTTGATTATATTTGAAATTGTATAAAAGAAAGATTGTAATGGAGATTTTATATGCTTGTATTAACTCGTAAAATTGGTGAAACTCTTGTTATAGGAGATAATATTACAGTTATAATTTTGGGTATTAAAGAAAATCAGGTTCGTATAGGTATAAATGCTCCTAAAGATATTTCTGTTCATAGAAAAGAAATTTATATTAAGTTAAATTCTAAAAATAATAATATTATTAAAAATATTAAATAAAAATAATATTTAGTTTTTATTTAAAAATATATTATAATTTATAATATATTTAAAATTTTAATATATAATTGTTTTAGTGAGATGGCTGAGTGGTTTAAGGCGCTCCTCTGCTAAAGGAGTATGTAATAAAATGCATCGAGGGTTCAAATCCCTCTCTCACTATGTTTTTAAATTGCATCCGTAGCTCAGTGGATAGAGCTTTCGGCTACGAACCGAATGGTCAGGGGTTCAAATCCTCTCGGATGCTTTAGAATTAAAATTATTTAAAATTATATTTTTTAAAATAAGAAATTTTTATAAAAAATTAATTAATATTTATATATTAATCCAAATGTTATTATATTATCATTATTAATTTTAATTAATTTATTTTTATTAATTTGATTTATTTTATAATCTATATATGTTTTTAATGATTTATTAAAATTATATATTAAACTTAAATTAAAATATTTTTCTAAATCAATTGATTTAGGAGTATATATATTATTAGTTATTTTTATTCTTTCAAGATTATTTGCTATAGTTTGTATAAATCCTAATATTGTACTTATATTTTGAAATTTATATTTTATTATTATTGATATATTTTCACTATTTTTAGCAAAATAATATTGTTTTATTTTTTCATCATAAAATGATGATTTAATTATGGATAGTATAGGTGTAAAATTTATTCCTTTAGAATATGATGTATATATATATAAATTATTTAAATTATATTTTATTGATGTAGATCATATTTTAGATTTATAATTTAATATATTTTTAAATAACAAATTATTATTTTTTTTTGTTATATTATTAATTGTTTTATTTAAATATGATGCTGATATATTAATTCCATAATTTGTATTATATTTATATTCTATACCTCAACTATTTTTTATAGAATCTATAATATTCTTTTTATTATTATATCCTTGATATTGTGTAGTTATATTAAT
The DNA here is from genome assembly GCA_002688505.1 of Candidatus Stammera capleta. Lineage (GTDB taxonomy): Bacteria > Pseudomonadota > Gammaproteobacteria > Enterobacterales > Enterobacteriaceae > Stammera > Stammera capleta. The sequence continues at coordinate 6,711 of CP024013.1, read as the reverse complement.
GAAATTTATAAATTTATTTTTAAAATTAAATTTTTTTTTATATGTCAAAATATTATTTGAATAATTATTATATATATCATTATTTATAAATTTACTATTATTATATGGAAATACATTATTTATATGTAATGTATTATGTAGTACATTATAATTTTTACCATAACTTATAGATCCTAATTTATTAAATTTAATTCCTATATAAGATATATTAATATTAAATTTTTTATTTTTAATTTTATTATTTGATATAGTATTTTTTATTATATTACCTTGTAATTTAGAAAATATATTAATATTTTTTTTAAATGTTTTTTTTTTAATTTTAAATGTAATAATATTATTATTTTCAATATTATATTTATTTTTTATATTTATCAAATTTAATATTTTTATATTTCCATTTATATTTATAATTGAATTTTTATTAATATTTAATTTCATTGAATATACTGGTTTTATTAATAAAAATATTATTATTCAATAACTAATTTTTTTTATTAATGATTTCATTTTTTATCCTTTAATTTTATTAATTAATTTTTTATTATTTTATTATATTAACTTAATTATATATAAACAATATTTATTAAATTTAATATTTTTATTATATTAGAAATTAGAATAATTAGGATATTTAGGGAATGGTATTACATCTCTAATATTTTTAATTTTTGTTATATACATAATAAATCTTTCTATTCCTAATCCAAAACCACCATGTGGAATAGTACCATATTTTCTTAAATCTCTATATCAATTATATTTTTCTTTATTTAATTTGTTTCTTTTAATATTTTTATCTAATTTATTGATTTTATTTTCTCTTAATGAACCTCCTATTATTTCTCCTATATTAGGAAATATTATGTCTATACATGATACTGTTTTTTTATCTTTATTAATTTTCATATAAAATGGTTTTATATTTTTAGGATAATTTTTAATTATTAATGCACTCTTAAAATATTTTTCTGTTAGAAATTTTTCATATTCTGTAGATATATTTATACCTCATTTAATATTATTTTTTTTAAAAATTTTTTCTTTTTTTAATATATTAATAATTTCATAATAATCAATTTCTATAAATTTTTTTTTTATAATATTTTTTATATGATTAATATTATTTAAATTATTTAAATTCATTAAATGATATATATCTTTTTTATTATTTTTTAGTATTTTTTTTGAACAGTATGATAATATATTTTTAGATAAATTTATTATTTCTTTTAATTTACAAAATGCTAATTCAGTTTCTAACATTCAAAATTCAGATAAATGTTTTTTAGTATTTGAGTTTTCAGCTCTAAATATAGGTCCTATATTATATACTTTAGATAAAGAACATACATATGATTCTAAATTTAATTGTCCTGAAACGCTTAAATATGATTTTTTATTAAAAAAATTATTATTATTATATTTAACTACAAACATTTTACTATGTCCTTCAGTATCTAAAGATGTTATAATTGGAGTATTTATTAATAAAAATTTTTTTTTTTGTAAATATTTATGTAAGTTAAATATAAATGTATTTCTTATTCTTGTTATTGCTCCAAATAATGTTGTTCTTGGTCTAAGATGTGATATTTTTCTAAGAAATTCTAAAGAATGATATTTAGGACTTAGTGGATATTTTTTAGGGTTTTTAATATTACCTAATATTTTTATATGATTTGCATTTATTTCATAATTTTTTTTTTTTTTATTTTTAATTATTAAACCTTTTATTTTTATAGAACAACCACTAGTTAATTTTATTATTTTGCTATAATTTTTTATATTTTTTTTTATTATTATTTGTATATTATTTATACAAGATCCGTCATTTATATCTATAAAAGATATTCCTATTTTTGAATGTCTTTGTGTTTTTATTCATCCTATTATTATTATATTTTTATTTTTAAATTTTTTTATATTTTTTATTTTTAATATTTCTGATATAGATAATATTTTCATTAATTTACCTTATTTAATTTAATTTTTATATTTTTCATATACATTTTTTATATTTTTTTTTTATATATTTTAAATATTTTATATGATTTTTAATTTCTTTATTATTTATTTTATATTTAGAAATTTTATTTGTTATTTTAATATTTTTTTTTTTTTTTTTTTTTTTTTTTTTTTTTTTTTTTTTTTTTTTTTTTTTTTTTTTTTTTTTTTTTTTTTTTTTTTTTTTTTTATATTATTTTTATTTTTTTTATTATTTATTTTATATTTAGAAATTTTATTTGTTATTTTAATATTTTTTTTTTTTTTTATTATTTTATTATATATATTATTTATTTTAGTTTGTTTTCTAGTTATGTTTAAATATACATTAGCTAGTAATTTTGCATCTATTAAAGCTCCATGTTTTTTTCTATCATTAATATTTATTTTATATTTTTTACATAATGAATTTAAATCATTTTTTTTTCCTGGAAACATTTTTCTAGATATAGATAGAGTATCAATTATATTACATATATCTTTTATTTTTATTTTAATATTAATTAATTTTAATTCATATTCTATAAATTCTATATCAAATTTTGAGTTATGAATTATTAAATCAGAATTTTTTATAAAATTTATAAATTTATTTGCTATATTTATAAATTTAGGTTTTTTTTTTAAAAATGAATATTTAATTTTATGTATTTTATAAGCTTCATTATCTATATTTCTATTTGGATTTAAGTATGTATGAAATATGTTATTTGTTATTTTTCTTTTTTTTATTTCTATTGCTCCTATTTCTATAATTTTATGATTTAAATAATATTTATAAATTTTATTAAATCCTGTAGTTTCTATATCTAAAACTATTTTTCTATTCATTTTTTTTGTTATAATATAATATTAATTTGTTTTTAATTTATATGTTATATATTAATATTTATACAGATGGTTCATGTATTAAAAATCCTGGTCCTGGTGGATGTGCTGCAATAGTAAAAATTAATAATAAAGAATTTATTTTTAAAGCTGGTTATTATTATACTACTAATAATAGAATGGAATTAATGGCTTTTATATTACCTATGAGATTTTTTTTATATAAAAAAAATAAAATGATTTATATATATATATTTACAGATAGTATTTATTTATATAAAGGTATTAATGAATGATTAGTTAAATGAAAAAAAAATAATTGAAAAAATTCAAAAAATAAATTTATTAAAAATTTAGATTTATGAATTGAAATTAATTATTTAATTCTTTATTTTAACAGTAATATTAAGATTTTTTATATAAAAAGTCATAATGGTAATTTATATAATGAGAAATGTGATAAAATAGCATTTTTACAAGCTAAAAATCCATTTTTAAATGATTTAAAACCACCTATTTATTTTTAAAATAAAATAAATAGGTAGTTTTTATTTTTTATTAATTTGTATTTTTTTAACTTTTTTATTTTCTTGTATTTTTTGTTCTATATTTATTGATAATATACCATTTTTTAATTTAGCATTAGTAATTTTAGAATTTTGTGGAATTGAATAATTAATATTGAAATTATTTTTTATTATTCCTTTATATATAAAATTTTTTTTGTTTTCTTTTTTTATTTTATTACCTATAATATTTAATTGTTTATTAATTAAATTAATTTCTAATTCATTTTTTTTTCATCCAGGTAAACTTATCATTAATTTTAAGTTATTACCATTTTTTTGTATATTATATATAGGAAAAGAATTTAATGGAATATCTCCTGTTAATTTACTAAATAATTTATCTATTTTATTAAATCTATTATTAAAAATACATTCAGAAATATCTGGTATTATTGAAAATTTTTTAAAAGACATATATATTACCTATAATTATATTTATTTCTTATATTAATATTAATTATATAATATGATTATAAATTTTTTTTTCAAGTTTTTTAAATGAAAATATTATTTTATTTTAAAATAATTATTTTAATTTAAAAATAAACATTATATAATATTATAAATTATTTTAAAATATTTATTTATTTTGGTGATTTTATGACTATTAGAGTAGGTATAAATGGTTTTGGTAGAATAGGAAGATTAGTTTTTCGTAATGCCCAGAATCGTAAAAATATTAAAATTGTATTAATTAATGATTTAATAGATATTGATTATATGGCTTATATGATTAAATATGATTCTGTTCATGGAAGATTTAATGGTGATATTAAATATATAAAAGATAAAAATAAATTGTTAATTAATAATAATAAAATTTATGTAACTTCTTTTAAGGATCCTAAAAATATTCCTTGAAATAAATATAATGTTGATGTTGTTATAGAATCCACTGGTATTTTTTTAACTAAAGAATTATCTTATGGACATATTTTATCTGGTGCTAAATATGTAATTATGACAGGTCCATCTAAAGATGATACTCCAATGTTTGTTATGGGTGTAAATCATAATAATTATGATGGTCAAAACATTGTATCTAATGCTTCTTGTACTACTAATTGTTTAGCACCTATTGTTAAAGTTATAAATGATAATTTTAAAATTAAAGAAGCTTTTATGACTACTATACATGCTTCTACATCTACTCAGAAGGTAGTTGATTCTCCTTCTTTAAAAGATTGAAGAGGTGGTAGAAGTGTGTTTCAAAATATAATTCCATCTTCAACTGGAGCTGCAAATGCTTTAGGTATAATAATACCTGAGTTAAAAAATAAGATAACTGGTATGGCTTTTAGAGTACCAACTTCAAATGTATCTGTAGTAGATTTAACTGCTAAATTAGAATATTCTACTACATATGATCAGTTATGTTCTTCAATTAAAGAAGCTAGTAAAAGTTATCTTAGAGGTATATTAGGATATACTAATGAAGATGTAGTTTCTACTGATTTTAATGGTGAAAAGAATATATCTATATTTGATTCTAAAGCTACTATGTTATTAAATGATAAGTTTATTAAAGTAATTTCATGATATGATAATGAAACTGGATATTCTGATAAAATTTTAGATTTAGCTAGTTATATTTATTATTATAATTAATTATATTATTTTTTTTAATAGTTAAATGAATCTTTATTTAGATTCATTACTATTAAATTATTTTATTTATTAAATTTATTAATTTTATATTATATTTATTTTTTTATTAAATAAATAGTTATTTAATAATTATTTTATTATATTTTTTTTTATTATTATTATTTATATATTTTGATATAAATTTAATGTATCTTTGTATTAGTTTAGTATTAAAACCATATTTTCTTAGTAAGTAACTTGTGATTTTTTTATTAGGGTTTATTTTTATAATTTTTTTTGTAATATAATGTATTTTATATGATTTTTTTCTTTTTATTATTTTATTAAGTTTATTATCTAATAGTTTTAATTTTTTTAATATTAAATTTTTATATTTTTTAGGTTTTCATTTATTAGAAAAATTTTGTAATTTAAATTGTTTATAATACATTTGACTATTTATATTTTTATGACCTAAAATTTTACTAAAGAATATATCTTCATCTTTAAATTTTCATTTTTTATCATTATTAAATCATTTTTTAAATGTTATACGAGCATAAATAGATCTACTATCTTTATATGTTCTTGTTTTATCATTGAAAAAAATTTTTACTCATTTATTTAAGTGTGGTGATATATAATTACTTATTTGTGCATTTTTTGATATTAATCTATTTTTTTTATTTTGTGTTTTTTTTAAAATATTTTTAATAATTTCACATGATCTTAGTTTTTTAATATTTTTCATAAAAATATTAGTATTTAATAAAGTATATATTTTATATATTTTTTTTTTTTTATTTTTAACTTGTCCCTTAAAGTATAATTTATTTTTATTAAAAATTTTAAATTTACCTCTATATATAATTTCTATCATTCTTCTTCCAGATATTGCTGATAGAGCAAAACATAATGAAGATATATCATTAAATGATTTTAATTCAGATATATTATTAAATATATTATATATTTTAGTAATATAATTTTTATAATTTATTTTAATTGTATTATTTTTTTTTTTTTTTAAGGATTTTATAGATTTTTTTTTTATTAATAATAATTTATTTTTTTCAATTTTTAAATGAAATAAAATTTCATGATTTATTTTTAATTTTTTTATTATTTTAAATAATTTTATACCTTGTTGAATTTTATTAATTATTAATTTATTTGATTTATATCATTTATATTTTATTAATTTTTTTAATTCTTTTTTTCATTCTGGTATTTTTTTTATAATTTTTTTTATTTTATATATATTATTTTTATTTTTTAATTTTATTTTATTTAAAAATTTTATAAGTATTTTAATTTTAGATAATTTTTTTTTTATATTTTTTATTTTTTTAAATATTAAATTAGTTGATATGTATTTTAATTTATTTATTTCATTTTTATAATATTTAAATTTTTTACATAATAAATTTAAATTTTTATTTAAGTTATGATGTTTTTTTTTTATAAATTGTTTTCTAATTAATGTAATATATTTACTATATGTAAATATAGATATTTTTTTTTTTTTTAAGTATTTTTTATATAATTGTGATATTTTTTTAAAATAATTAGTTTTAAAAGTTTGTTTAAAATTATTATTTTCTATATATTTAATATTTTTTTTTATTTTTTTTATTATTATAATTATATTTTTATTTATTTTTTAATTTTATTTAATTTAATAATATTATTTATAAATTATTATATTATTTATTTTTAA